>CAYRGR010000020.1:0-10670 GCA_964423755.1 uncultured Candidatus Peribacteria bacterium | reverse complement strand
GGGAGTATAAAATAAACTGTGTAAATGAGATTTTTTAATAGGAAATTTAGTTTTATTATATAGAATTATTTTAAATGTATCTTTTTCTTCTATGTGCACTATGGCCCAAGTATTAAACTGCCTATATATGTACAATCAAATTCTTCCTGACACGGATATGCTATTATCCTGCATTTGCTAGATGTTGTTATTTGTCCTTTACATCCATAAAAACCCCACAAACCATTAGTACAAGAAGAAGTCGGATCATTGGGACACTGATAAATAGCTGGTCATGTTGTATTATTAACTTGACTCAAACATTTATTATCACCATTACATATATCACCAGTAACTTTTACATTACCAGTTACCATATCCAAAGATAATCTACCACTAGCAGTATTCCAAGAACCAAATGACATCTTTGATCAGGTTGCCCATATACCACCATCTTGTGTCGCTCCAGAAAGTTTTATATGATTTCCTAATGTTGTATTTATTTCTAATTTTGCTCACGGATTCACTCCAATACCAACATTTCATCAAGTATAATAAATATTTGATCAATTAGTGGTCCATTGAGTACTTCATCATGTTGTTCAATCAGTAACTTTACAACAAGTAACTGTTGCAGCAACTGTTCATGGATTCCAACCACATCATCATCATCTAGGTATTACTGGTCATATAACTCAACCAAGACCAGAATATCAAGTAATCATTTTTTTATTATTATCAACAAAATATGTATTTTGAGGTCAAGTTTCCATTAAACAAGCTACTCAAGTCGCAATTTCATCAGACTCACACATTGTTATATTGTTTGTTCAATTATTGATTCAATTTGTTCTCGCAACACAACTATCAAAATTTCCTCCACTCACTCCTCCTCAAACACTTCATCATTCATTACTTATTGCAATATAACCAACTCTTGCAAGACTTGCGTATCAATCATATGATCACCCTTGTGGAGATCAATTAGCATATAATCTAAAACCATTTTTTGTTATATTATCAGGGTATGCTGCAACTTGATCTGTTGCATATCAAACGCTACCACCCTGGTCAGATACAAATTCTGGAGATACTAAAACATGAGGAATTTTATTAAAAGGTTCAGGGAAAGTTATATCTTTATAAAATTTACCTAGACAAAGTCATCCAACAAATGTTCAATCACAAGTATTTGGTATTATTCAATTTTCAGAAAAAATTTTAATATCACTTCCTCCACTCACTCCTCCCCCTCAAATATCTACACAAACCTTTGCTCATGTACTTGTATATCATTGAAGAGTTTGTCAACTAGGGCAAGAAGTAAATAATTTAGGTATAGCTCATCATGGGCCAGTGGATG
Source organism: uncultured Candidatus Peribacteria bacterium (assembly GCA_964423755.1). Lineage (GTDB taxonomy): Bacteria > Patescibacteriota > Gracilibacteria > BD1-5 > UBA2023 > CAYRGR01. The sequence continues at coordinate 9,328 of CAYRGR010000020.1, read as the reverse complement.
GAAAAGATGGTCAAGTAGTAGTAGCATAAACTATAACTCATATAAAAACTATAGAAAATATAGCAAAAAGTAATGAGTTTAATATCTGTTTTTTTATTTTATTTAGCATAGAAATAAAAGTTAAAAAATAAATTAAATAAAAAATTATTTAGTTGGAGCTTTGGTTTTAGTTTGCATTTCTTTTGTTATCTTAATGTAATCATTACATCTAGTAATCAAAGTAGTATCTTGTATTTTAGTACAATCAAAACTTGCTATTTGTGATTGGGATAGTCATTTGAATAATTGAGAAACTTTATAATTTTCTTGTATATCGGTACATTGTTTTTTTTCTTTTGGATCAGTTATAGAATTACAATCATATTTTGATAATTCTTCTGGTCCCATAAATAAATGAGGCTTTTCTTTTTTGAGTTGCTCATTTTTGGCTCTAATATCTTGTACTACTTTTGGTACTTGCTGAGTCATTTGAGTATTTTGGATTTGTGAGTTAGGAGATCTGTTGGATGAATCTTTGGAAGATAATAAGTAAAATGAAAATCAAAAGTTTATTAAAAGTAATATTACTATCAAAAAATTAAATTTACCTTGCATAAGTTAAAAAGTTATAAAATAAAAAAACCGATAAAGAAAAATCCTTTTCGGCTTGAAAAATTAAATTAAGAAGAGTTTATTTGTGCTTGCTTGCGGTCGTCATTCCCACGAAGATGGGAATCACTTGCTTGCTTGCTTGCTTGCTTGCTTGCTTGCTTGCTTGCTTGCTTGCTTGCTAATAAATTATATATATTGTTTTTTGAGTCAAACATGTTTTTGAAAAATTATCATTTAAAAATTTATTTTCTATGCCCAAGTAAATTCGGTTTTTCTAAATTTTGATTCCCGCATTCGCGAGCCTAAATCGTGCTGAGCATGAGAGTCTATTAATTTTTATACTAACTTGCTTTAATAATTTATAAAAACTTTATTACCAAAAATAAATGTTTAGTTGTCTCTTTTTCTCACGCTTCGCGGGAGAAAAAGAGACAACAGAGAAAGTTTATTTATATGATTATTAGTAAAAATTACTTAAAATTTTAAGAGAATTATTTAAACAAACTAGTATAGTTTAAGTATATTATATTTATATAATTATTAGTAAATATTATTTAAATCATATAGGAGGATTACCTATAAGATCTCAATCATACTCTAATACAAATGGAAAATCTTCTCATCAACTAGGCATGTTAACAGCTGGATTTCATTGTCAATTAGTATCTGGTGATGTTGCTGTATTTTTTATATAAAATCTAAAATAATTTAAATCAAATCTTTTTGCTATTGCATCTGTACATGTTTCGATAATATTAAAAGGACATTTTTTTGGTATCATAGATGCTCATCAAATTGTATTATTAGAAATTAATGTTCACTTAATATAAAGTTGATCTATTGACTCCTTATTATCTGTATAATATGAATTTCAATTTCATGATATTATATTTTTATCAGCATAAATTATAGCATTAATATTTCGTACATCATTATAAATCCATACATTTCATCATATATCTCAATCTTTTAATACTATAATTCATTTCATTTTTCAATTAGTTTTAGAAATATCTGTTTTTATAACTAAATCTCATCATTTTATTATAATAGTTTCTTTACCCGATGGCCAAGAATTCAAAGTATAATTTCATCAATTTAATACAGCTCAAGTATAATTAACATTATTATAATTAGTTCTTCATTGTATAAGACCTTCGGCCTTATCTCTTATAAATTTTTCTACATCAGGTTTGGTAAGTTTTCAAATCTGATTCAAACTACCTCCCTCAAGTACATTAAATATATTATTACTACTTATTATTCATTGATTCAAAATTTTTATAGATAGATTGACTACTCATCCCATATCTGATCATGTTGTTGCTGAAGAATTAATTGTTCGTGAAAATAAGTTATAAGCAACTTTTTTATTATCTGGCATTTTATAAGTTATTTCTGAAGCATACTTGATATCATTCTTATGCGGAGCAGCAATATTAATTTTTGGTATCCAAGAAAAACTAAAATTATTATTATGAATATTTATAACATTATTTGAACTTCATGATAATGATCTATCACATATAATATTATCACTACTAAAATTATAACTTTTATAAAATCATTGACATACTTGTGATCATCACGAAATTACTTCTGAATCTTGAAAAGACATCATAATATTATTTCAAATATCTAATATATTAGCTATTTGAATATCATTAACAGAAATACTACTACTTTTACTTAAAGATCAAGTAAAACTAGTCCTATATCAAGCTATTATTTTCCAGTTATCAGCATTATCAATGCTATTTAATTTATAAAGTGGTTCAAATTTAATATCTTTATTTGTTGCAATATTTGTTTCATTAACTTCTCAAATTAAATTTTTACCTCATAAAGCAGATACTTTATAAGATAATTTTATTAGATTTAATTTATTATCATTATTAGTAGGAGTATAAGATAAAATTCACAAATTATAAGTTCAATTATTATTAGATCATGTAAAATAATTAACTGATCCTCAGGTTCTTATTCAAATTATATCTAAAGCTGATCAACTATAACCAATTGCATCTCATTCTGCAGATATTTCAGTAAATAATTTTTTGGATCATAATTGATTTATTTTAACTGTACCAGAAAAATTTACAAATAATTCTACTTTTTTTGTTCATGATTCATTAATAACAGGATTTCAATATTGATCCTTTAATTCAATATTAATTAAATGCTCTTTTGAAAAATCTGCTACTTTTGTAGGAATCGGTGATCATGAAAAAGAAAGATTAACTATTGATTTAGTTAAATCTGGTTTGTCTGCTACTACTTTAATTTTTCAACTAGAAATATTTCAAGAAGGATCTTTTATGGATATATTATATTCTTTAGCTTTTGAAAAATCATGATAAAAAGTAATTGTGGAAGCACCAGAATGATATGCATTATTAGACGTACTTCAAGACAAAGAAAGTTCTATTTCATAAAAATATCAAGGTCAACTTGGATCAGTAAAATTTATTGTACAATATTTATTATGATTTGCGGCAAAAATACCTTCATTAAAACAATCAGTATCTGTAAATATAGAGTTAATATCTGGTTGTACTATATCTAATTTTACTCATACCATACTTATCCATCAGACATTTTCACTCCAAGCAAATCAAGAAAATGAATTATCAGCTTTATTTAAATATACATCGCTATTAATATCATCAGTAGGATTAAATTTTATCCATCAGACATTTTCACCCCAAGCAAATCAAGATGCAGTTAAAATATTATCGTTTCCAGTTGTTTGTAATTTAACTCAATTTTCTCATAATCCACCAAATGTAATCCATCCTACATTTTCGCTCCAAGCAAATCATGTAAATGCATAAGAAGGAGTATTTCATGATGCATCTACTGTTACATTTTGTCAAAAAAGAGATGGATTTGCAGTATAATCAAACTCAAACTTAATATATCATGCATTTTGTCATGATCATGTACCAAATAAAGGAGCTTTGCTAGATAAACCAGCAGCAAACAAATTATAATAAGTGAATACTAATATTATTCAAAATATTATTTTTGTTATAGATAAAATATTTTTCATAAAATTTTAAATTAAAAAATAAATTTATTTTTGTATTATTAAATTCACATTATCTGTACATTCTTTTTTAATTTTAATATCTGTAATTTTATTACATATGCTTAAATTTTTAGTATTAATACCTTGTCTTAAATAGATTGTATCAAAACATTTTATTTTTGTATTATTATCTTTTATATTATTACATAAATTAGTATTACTTTCATTGATTGCACTTTGTAATAATTCTCTATCATTATCTCTATTTAAAGCCTCTAAACAAGAAGTTTTTCTGTTTGTATCTAATAATTTATTACATAAAGAAATATTTTTGGTACTAAGAGCGGTCTGTAAATTAATAGTATCTGTACAAGTATTTTTGAAAGAAACATCCTGAATAGAATTACAATCATTTATATTTTTTGATTTTAAAGCATTATCTAAAGTAGTAATATCATTATTTTTATTAATTCTATTTAAACAATAAGTTTTATTATCTCAGATTAATTCATCACAAATATTTAAATCTCATACTGAAGCACTAGATTCTATTTTTTCAAAAATAATATTACTTTTACAAGCTTCTTTTAAATTATCATCTCACACGATAGAATCACAAGATCAATTTCATGAAATTGCTTTATCATAAGCAAAACTATTTAAACATCTATTTTTTGTATCTTCATTTTTAATCTTATTACAATAAGAATTGTCATTATTTGATCATGCTAATCAAGCATATACATTATCAAAACATTTTTGTTTTAAATCTTCATCATATTTTATTTTTTCACAAAGATTTATATCCATACTTGAGGCTGCATCATTATAATAATTATATCATTTATCTTTTTCTTCTACAATATTTACTTGTTCTTCATTATTATTATTTTCTATAGATTCTACTTTTTTGGTTTCATCTGGAATTGTATTGTTAATATCATCTTTAGAAAGATCATTTGTTTTTTTATTATTTAAAAACAGAAATCAACCAAATCAAATTAATAAAATTAAAGCCAAAATTGGTATTAGTTTTTTATCCATAAAAATAAAATTAAAAAATAAAATATTATAATTAATTTCAATACCAGCATTAAAATAACATATTTTTTTTAGAATTCAAATTTTTTTTTTTTTTATTTTATCATACACATCAATTTTAAAATTTATCTATAATCGATGCTAATATTAAGTAATTTATTTACAAATTAGCACTTCCCTTTTTTTAAAATTGTTTTAGAAACTCTATGTTTGGATTTTGAAAATAACGGATATCAGGAATAGAATATTTCATCATCACTAATCTATTTAATCAAAATCAGTAAGCAAATCCACTATATTCTTCTGGATCTATTCATCACTCTTTTAATACATTTGGATGAATAAGTCAGGCTCACATAAATTCTATCCAGGAAGATCATTTACAGATTTTACAATTTTCTCAAGTACCACCACAAAATGTACAAGAAAAGTCAACCTCTACTCATGGCTCTACAAAAGGAAAATATCATGGTCTAATACGTATATTAACTTCTTTTTCAAAAATATCAGAAAGCATTGTTTTTACTGCATATTTTAAATGTCAAAGAGTAATTTTTTTGTCTACAACTATTCATTCCACTTGATAAAAAGTATTTTCATGTCTAGCGTCTGTAGCTTCATTTCTAAAAGTTCTACCAAAAACTACCGATCTAATAGGTAATTTAGAAGATTTCATAATAATATTTTGCATACTAGAAGTCTGAGTTTCAAGTACATTTCATTTTCCTTCTAGCCAAAAAGTATCTTGCATATCACGGGCTGGATGAGAAGAAGGAATATTTAATGAATCAAAATTATAGTATTCTGTTGTTATTTCATTTGATTCATAAATATCAAATCACATTCTTTTAAAAGTATCTTCAAGTTCTTTTAGTACTTTAGTAATTGGATGAATATGGGTAGAATAATTATTATTTACTGGAATTGTAATATCTTCAAATTCATTTGTAAGTTTTTGTTGAATTTCAAGATTCTTTAACAAAGAAATTTGTTTTTCAAAAGCATCTAAAATTTCTACTTTAATATCATTACTAAATTTACCCAAAGTTTTTTTGTCTTCTATAGATAAATCTTTAATTCATTTAAGAATTTCTGTAAGACTTCAATTTTTACCAACAATAGAATTACGATAAAAAATAATTTCTTGCTCTGTTTTAAGAGTTTGAATTTTTTCTAGAACATCTGTTTTTAGTAAATTTAATTTTTGTTGCATAAATAAATTTATTTAAATTAATTAAAATTTTGTAAAAAAACCGCAACTTATCTTTCTATAATATCTATACCAAAATGAACGAAACCCATAACTGTAAACTGTAAACTATATTTTAAGTGGCATAATTATATGTTTGTATTGAATACCTTCTTCTTTATTTGATACTCATTTTATTACTATAGGGGATAAATTAGTCTCAAAATCAATACTAATATAATCATCTTTTATAACATTTAATACTTCTAATAAATATATAGAATTAAATCATGCCATATCATTTGCTCATTCTATAGAAGCTACAATATTAATTTTTCATGCTCAAATTTCTGTGTCTCAAGTAGAAATTTCAACTAAATTATCTATAAAATTTAATCTAGTATTATAATTATTTTCTTTTGAAATAAGATTAACACGTTTTAATGCTTGAATTAATTCTGATTTTAAAATAACTCATTTTGTAGAATAAGATTTTGGGAAAAATGCTTTATAATCAGGAAAATGTCAATTTAATAATCTAGAAAAAACTTTAATATTTCAAAATGAAAAAAGTATTTGATTTTCACTAATAATTAAATCAACTTTTGTGTTTTCTGGTAAAATACGAGATAATTCTAACGCTGTTTTTGATGGAATAATAATAGAAATATTATTATTAATGCTTTCATTATTACTTATTTTATATTCACTTAATCTAAAACTATCAGTGGAAGCGAATACAATATCATCTTCTTTTATAGATAAAAATATTCATGCTAAAGTTGGTCTTATATTTCATTCTGCTACAGAAAAAAGAGTTTTTTCTATGGCTGATTTTAAAATTTTAGATGATATACTAAAAACATATTCTTGTCTAAATGCAGGAATTAAAGGAAATTTTGATGCTTCTATTCATTTGACTTTAATTTCTGAAGAAGATGTCTTAAATAATAATGATGAATTTCATAAAAGCTCTACTTCTAATCTTTCATCTGGCAATAAAGATGAAAATGAAGATAAAAATTTAGAAGATACTGTAAATACTCATTCAGAATGTATATCTATTCATTTATCTATAATATATTCTATTGCCATTTCTAAATTATTTGCCGTTAAAACAATTTTTTTATATTGAACATTAATCATAATATTTTCAAGTATTGGAGTAAGTCAAACTCAAACACTTGCATGACTAGTGACATCTATTGATTCTTTAAAAATTTTAGTATCTATTTCAAAATGCATAATTTAAAATTAAAATTTATTTATATAATAAAACAGATTTATCCCTAATAAGAATTGGTTTTCTGTTTTTTAAAACCTTTTAAATTATATTAATTTTAGCTACTGCAAGATTATAAAATAATTTTACTTAAGTATTTTTAATACATTTATTTTATAATAAATTAATTAAATATTAATACCATAAATAAGCTATATGTTTTTTAATTAAAAAAGAGTAGCTATATTAGCTTTTATAAAATCAACAAAACTTAAAACTTTTATTGATTCTTTATTTGATTGTTTAGGATTTATTAAACTATCTTTATATTCTTTTAATTCTTCAAGATATTCTTGAAATTGTTTTATTTCATCTAATGGAAATGACCTTGGCATAGCTCTTTGTTTTGCTAATTCTAATGTACCTAAGTTTTTTAATTGATAATCTATAAGTTGAAAGAAATCTTCTATTTTTTTATCTCAATTAGAATTTTGTAAATATTTATCAAATTCTTTTTTAATAACTTCTTTATTAACAGGAAATAGTTTTTTACTTCATTCAAAACCTAAACTAGATTGATTTATATAATCCATAAATTTAATATAAAAATAAATTTAATATAATTTATTTATTTATCAAGAAAAATCAACTTAAAATAATATTTTTTTGTAATTTTTAAAAAAATGTATATTATAAATGTAATTTAAATCATATTTTTAAAAAAAATGACAAGAATTTTTGAAAAAAGTTCATGAGGCATTGTTTATAGAAAAAAGAATTCAAGTATTGAAGTGCTTTTGTTAAAACGTATTAGTGCTAAATGAAAAAGTGTTTATGTGATACCAAAATGACATATTGAAGATGAAGAAAAGGCAAAAGAAACTGCTTTAAGGGAAATAAGTGAAGAAACATGACTAAATATAGAATATCTTGATATTATTAAATTTATAACTAAAATAAATTTTACTTTTGTATCAGCATACAAAGAATGATGACCTACTATAAACAAAGATGTTTATTTATTTTTAGTTAAATATACTTGAAATAATGAACCAAACATTGCTATTAGTGATTCAAAAGAAAAAAAAGAAAAATTTATTGGTTATAAATGGTTTAAAATAGAAGAATTAAAAACTCTTAACATAAAACCTGATATTTATTATTTTATTAAAAAAAATATACAATATATGTAAAGATTGTTAATGACTAATAGTTGATAGTTAAAGATATATTAATAAAACCGAAAAAGAAAAATTTCTTGACCAAATTAATTAGTTATATAAAATACTTAATGAATTAATTCTATTAAAAATAATTAAATTTAGCTAGTAGTTATAAATTATTAGCAATAAACTAAACTTATTTTCAGCTATCAGCTATAAGCTATTAGCTATTATCTATAAACTAAACTATTATGGAAATATATAAAAAAAATTGAAGTATTGCAATCTCTTCAAATAAAAAAGAAATTGAATTTGCAAATCGAAAAATTATCGTTGATGAAATGATTATTGATATGCCTTGAGAATATGAAAAATCATGAATACTTGCTCAAGCATTAAAATTTAATGATAAACTTTTGTTTCAATTAAAAATTGAAAATAAAAATGTTGCTTATATTGAATATGATGATTTAGATATAACTGAAGATATATCTAGTTTTTTATGAAATATAGATATTTTAATCATTTTATGAAGTAAAAACTCTATTAAAATTTTTGAAAATTTAGAAGCAAGATCTGTTTTGCCATTTTGAGAACAAAAAGATATATTTTTTAATACATTATGACAACATCCAGAACCAACAAAAAATTTTAAACTTAAAGAATTTCAAAGTGAAACTGAAGTAATATTTATAAATTTAGAATAATCAAGCCCGGGCTTGAAATGATGGCTATTTTAAAAACTAAAGTTCAATCTCGGGTTCGAGCCCGGGCTTGAACTCAAATAAAAGCATGAAACTAAAAGTATATACAGACTGATGAGCTAGATGAAATCCTGGAATTGCTTGAATTTGAGTAATAATTATAGATGAAAAATGAGAAATTATTGAAAAAAGATATAAATCATTATGAATAAAGACAAATAATCAAGCAGAATATACTTGAGCCTTTTTTTGAATAAAAAGAGCTATAGAACTTAATGCCAAAGAAATTGAATTATATATGGATAGTCAATTAGTAATTAATCAACTTTCTGGAATTTTTAAAATTAAAAATAAAGATCTTGCAAAAATAAAACTTGAAATTCAAAA
>CAYRGR010000019.1:0-10799 GCA_964423755.1 uncultured Candidatus Peribacteria bacterium | reverse complement strand
TTAAAATATTTTTTTAATTTTATTATATAATTTAATTTATTCAAGTTTTTAATTTTTAATATTTTGGTAATATAAAAAATATTTTTAATTTACTTTTTAATGTTTTTTTGTAAACTTTTAAATAAATTGAAATATTAATTTTTAACTAATAAAAAATGTATAAATTTATAAATGAATCCTATTTACCGATTCTTAATATATATTCAAAAGATAAGCCAGATTTTCTTTTACCTTTTTTTGAAAGTCCTATTATTCAAAGATTAGCAAATATTTCTCAATGATGTTGAACTGAATATTGTAAATATTTTGATTTGAGAATAAAATATTCTAGATTGGATCATAGTTTGTGAGTAGCAACTATTATTTGGAATTTTACAAAAGACAAAAAACAAACACTTGCATGATTTTTTCATGATATTTCACATACTGTTTTTTCTCATGTATGAGATTTTTTGCTTTGAGATGCTGTAAATCAAGAATCCTCAGAACAATATATTACAAAATTACTTCAAGAAGATGAGATAATTGTAAATGAATTAAATAAATTATGAATTAAGATAGAAGAAGTGGATGATTATTCTTTTTATACAATTGCAGAAAATATACAGCCACAATTATCAGCTGATAGATTAGAGTATACTATAGGCAATATTTATGATATGTGGCACGAAAATTTAAATTTAATAAAAGATTTATATGACGATTTAATTATTTTAAATAATGAGAAATGAGAATTAGAATTATGATTTCAAAATTTTGATAAAGCAAAAATATTTTGAGATTATTCTATCAAAAATTGTGAATGATATTATTCAAGTTATGAGAGTGTTTCAGCAATGGCTTTTCTTGGAGAAATATTTAAAAAAGTAATAAATGAAAAATTAATAACTCATGATGATCTTTATAAGTTAAAAGATTCGGATTTTATATCTTTATTAGAAAGTTGAAAAAATCAAAAAATTAAATCAATGTGGGAATTTTATAAAAATCTTGATTCTTATAGAATAAGTAGATATAAACCAGAAACAGATAAATACTTTGTAAGTAGCAAAGCTAAAAAAAGATTTATAGATCCTTTAATTAAAACACAAAATTGATTAAATAGATTATCAAATCTTTCACAAGAATTTGTAGAAAAAAGAGATTATCATATTAATCGTAAAGAGGAGTGGATCATTTTAAATTATAAAATATGAAACAATTAAATTTAAGAAAATCTAAACAAATTGCTATCGATATATCAAAAAAAATAACACCTATTTCTCGTAGAGATTTTTTTCTTGTACATTCTGAAAAGGTAGGTAAGGTCGCAAAAATGATAGCTCAAAAAATATGATTAAATAATGATGTTTTTGAAATAGCTTGATGGATACATGATATAGGATATTTAAAAAATATTGAAAATCATGCAGATTTTGCAATACCAATTTTGGAAGAGCTTTGATATGAAATAAATGAAATTTTAAGAGATTGTATTTTAAATCATGGTAATGGTAAAAATCCTAAAACCAATGAATGAAAAATTTTTCAAATAGCTGATAAATTTAGTATTTTTGATCAAGATATTATAAAAATAATGTTAAAACATGGTACATTTCCTCTAAAAAACGAAGATGTTAATTTTTTAAAAATGATGAGTGGAAATGCATTTAAATTATTAGAAAATTATACAAAATAAAAAATACTATATCTTGATAAAAATTATTTGACGGTCTCGCAGTAACGAAACTTAGTCTAATTTAAAGGGTTTCTAAAAAGAGAAAAACTGAAAACTAATTCTTATTAAAAATAAAAAAGAATACAAATTTTTACTTGTTAATTTTTATATTATAAATATACTTTTTTTAATTTAAAAAATTAAATTATGTTTTGAAATAATAAACACATAACAGATGAAGAAAAAATAGATTATATTTATAAAACATTAAAAAGACAAAAAAGGATTTTTGTTATACGTATGTTTATAAAATTTTTTATTGTAGGATTTATTGTGTATTTTTATTTTTATATATTACCTACTATTAATTTTAATGTAACAGATATTATTACTAAAAATCTTACTCCTCATATTTTACCTATTATGACAAATTTAACTAAAGAAATGACAAAAAATTTGCAGGATAGTCTATGAGATCAAGTTAAACAAAATATGAATAATATTGATTCAAATTTGATTAATCAATTAAAACAAACTAATACTAGTGATTCAGGATCAATTAATCAAATCAACCAAAATATAAATAATATTGATCCAGAATTAATTAATCAATTAAAAAAATTACAATAATATGAGTCAAAAAACAGAAAGATTATGATCTACAATTCATAAAATTATCATGCCATTAATTTTAAATTATTTACAAACAAATGATATATTTTGAATTGTATCTATAAATAAAATAATTGTATCAAAAGATAATTCTTTTGCAGATATATATTTAGAAAGTCAAAAAAATATTGAAAAATTACCAAAATTTTTATCAAAATATGCTAAAGAATTAAGATCTGTAGTCTGTAAAAATATATCTATTTATAAAGTGCCAAAATTTAGATTTAAAATTACACAAAATAACGATGAACTTTATTCTTTAATAACTCAATTAAGTAAACAATATGATCTTAATTAATAAAATAAAAAATTTAATACAAAATTTTAAAAAATTTATTAAAAATTATAAATTTAAGAAAGAATTAAAACAAGAAAAATCTAAAAAATATTTATTATATTGAAAAAATAATAAGAAGTCTTATTTTGAATTTTATAAAAACGCTAGAAGATTTACAAATATAATAACTTTTAATAAAGATAGTTTTAAAAAATATGCATATTATTATGTTATTATATGATTTGTACTAATAATACTTTGTATATATATTGTATTTTTTTCTCCTTATTTTCGTATTAGTTCTTCAAAAACAATAATAGAAAGATTAGATACAATTACAGATATAAATATTGCTTATAAAAGCATAGAAGATTATTACTGACAATCAATATTTTTGATAGATAAATCAGAAATTAAAAATTCTATTACTAAAATGCAAAAAAATATTTGAGAAATAAAAATTACAAGATTATTTCCTAATTGATTAAAAATTATTTTACAATCTTATGAGCCCTTGTTTAATGCTAATTTTAAAAAATTAAATAAAAGTTATATTCTTACATCAAATTGAGTTTTAATTAGTAGTAATACTATAGAAAAAAAATTACTTAATATCGATATAATTGATTCTTTTTTAGAAGAATTTGAATTTTTAAATTATAAAGAATGAATAGATGAATTAAATATGGAAAAAATTAATACTATAATCAAGATATTTAAAGAAAATTTTTCAAATAAAAATATTACAAAATTAGCTTATTTTAAAATAGAAAGAGAAATTCATATTTTTTTAGAAAGTGGTACTATTATAATTTTAACATTAAATGAAGACATTAATAAACAATTTGTATTTTTAAAGTTATACAATGATAACTATAAAGATATTCTCAGTACTTGAGAATTGTTGTATATAGATATAAGAATTTTATGAAAAATTTTTACATGTATGGAGAAAAATATATGTAAACAAAACTTAAATAGAATTTACAATAATTATTATTTAAATAAATAATGTTTATGTTAAAAATTTTAAATAAAAAAAATATAGAAAATTTATTAAATTCTTTTTCTGGAGATTATAAAGAATTGTATTTAGAAAAATGTTATAAATCAAGCTTAGAACTTATAAATGACAAAATTGAACCTTTATGTTTTGTAGAAAATGAATGATTTAGCGTCTTATCTAGATCTAAAAATATAACTTATTTTAAATCAAATAATAATTTAAATAATATAAAAAATGAAGTGTTATTATTTAAAAAAACATATTGATTAAATAATGAAATAAAAAAAATTTCACTTAAATGAGAAAGTAAATTATTTTTTAAAAAAAATAATTTACTAAAAGATATTAAAAAATTAACAAAAAATTTAGAAGATTTAAAAAAAATAATATCTAAATATAGTTTTATTAAAAGTTATAATATATTTATAATATTATCTTATAAGGATTATATTGTAGCTAATTCAAAAGGTTTTTTTAATACAGATTTTCAATATTATAATACTTTTTATATCACTTTAGTTTGAGAAAAAAATAATAATATAGAAGAAATTAATGAGCAGATATCTTGAATAGATATATTAAATTTACTACAAAAAGAATGTTTAGAAAAAAAATTACAGGAATCCATAATAAAATTAGAAAATATATTAAACTGAATTCCTTCTCCTACATGAGAAATGGATATTGTAATATCAAATGAGTCTGGTTGAGTAATAATACATGAAGCAATATGACATTGATTAGAGGCTGATCTACTTAATTCATCAATATATAAATGAAAATTATGAAAAAAAGTTGCAAAAACTGAAGTAAATATCATAGATGATCCTACAAAAAAACACTTAAGATGATTTTATTCTTTCGATAGTGAATGAACAAAATCAAAAAAAACTTATTTAATAAAAAAATGAATTCTCGTATCATATTTACATAATAACAAAACTGCTGAAATATATAATACAAAATCTACATGACATTGAAGAAGACAAAATTATACATATACCAATTTGGTAAGAATGTGAGTAACTTATCTTGATAAATGAATAAATAAACCAAAAGATGTAATAAAAAAAGTTAAAAATGGTATATATGTTTATAAAATGTGATGAGGACAAGTAAATCCTATTACCTGAGATTTTATTTTTAATATAAATTATTGACGCATAATCAAAAATTGAAAATTATGAGAATTTATTAGATGATGAAATGTATCTTGAAATTGACCAAAAATTTTAAAAAATATTAAATATATTTGTGATGATTTAAATTATTTTGATAATTGAACTTGCGGAAAATGACAATTAATGCCAGTAAGTGATTGAAATCCTACAATTTTAGTAAAATTAAAAGTTACCGGAAAAAATTAAATAAATTTGACTTAAAAATATTTTTATTAAAATGTCAATTAATATCACGTTTGATATTATACTAAATCTATTCTTATTAAAAATATAAAAATTAAATAAAAATAAATAAATAAAAATATTTAGTTATTTTTGTTATTTTTATTTAAAAAAATGATTGATAAAAAATATCAATATAATTGATTACAAAATTGATTATATTATAAAATAACTTCTTCTTGAATAATAACTAAAGAAGAAAATCAAGTAAAAATAATTAATATTTGAAATAATAGTAATATTTCTATTTCTCTTAAATCATGAATATCATGAATTCAAAATAAATATTTAAACTTTATTCAAGATAAACTTAAAAATAAAGAAGTTTCTATAAGAATGTACCTCATTAGACATTGAATTACAGAAAAAGAAGAAAATTTAATAGAAAAAAATGTCTTACAATATAGTAATGATGAATTATCAAATAATGCAATTATTAATATTAATAAAATATTAATACCAAAATTAAAAATATTATGAATTAATAAAAATAACTCATATATTTTTTATAGTAAATGACAGGATTTTTTTAATCCTGTTTTAAGAATTACTCAAACTGCAGACATTATTATAAAAAATTTATGAATTAACTCTTTTAGAATTGACTCAAATGTTTATTGATTAGATACTACAGATAAAACAAATCTAAATGTATATAACAGAGATACAAAAACATGATCATTATCATCTGATTTTGCTTTAGAATTAGAATCAAAAATTAAAAATTTAAAATTAAAAAATATTAATTTAATATGTATTATTCATAAAACAAATTATTCTTGTATAGAAAATACTTTATTAGAAAAAAATCCTAATATAATAATTATGGATTATTCTAATATTAAACATTTAGAAATAAAGCATATAGATTTTGATAATAATTGAAATCCTATAAATTATAAGAATGAAAATTTATTAAATTTAAATGATATAAATTATAAAGAAATATTATTTATTTTATATAAAAACAAAATTTTTAGTAAATTTATTAATGATTTTAAAAATCAAAAAATTCAAATATGGGAATTACAAAATTATATAAATGCTTGTTTTGTTAATAAAAAGGATTTATTTAAAGAATATTTATTATCAAATCAAAATGATTTAAAAATATTTTGTCTTAAAAATTTAATAGATCAAAATGAATTTAATGCTATAACAAAATATTATTTTAAAATTAAAAAAGATAAAAAAATAAGTGAATATGAAAAAGAAATTTTAATTTGAAATATTTCAAATTTTAATGAAATAAAAAATATAATTATTCATTTATTTGTTATTAAAAATAAATTTACAGAAGATAATTTTTCCTTATTTGAAAAAAATAACTTAAAGAATTTTTATATTGATCTTAAAATTAAAAAAGCAATTTTTGATAAAATTAAAGAATTAGAATTAAGATCTTTAGATAATGAAATAAAAGAATGACATTGATATGTGCAAAGAGAAATTTTAAAAATTGATAAAATAAATAATAATTTTGAATATAAAAGTTTTTCTACAACAGAAATTATTGAATCATTAATAAATAATAAACAAAAAATAATATTAACATCAAGTGTTTGAAGCGGTAAATCTATATGGCTTTTAAATTTAGCAAAAAAAATTATTTTAACATATGATATAAATATATATTTTTTTGAATGAAAACATTTTTTAGAAGAAGATGATTTAAAAAAATTAGACCAAGAAAATGCTATAATTTTTATAGATTCTTTAGATGAAATTAAAAATGAAAATTTAAAAATACAAATTAAAAATAAATTATTACAAATTAATAATTCTATTTTAATTACATCTAGATTGTCTGAATATAAAGAAAATTACAATTCTTGATTTAATCAAATAATATTTAAAGAAATTAATTTCAAAAATTTTATTAAACTAAAAATAAAAAATAAAATGAAAAGAAAAGATATTTTTAATTTTATAGAAAAGTCTCATTTATCACAAGATAACGATATATCATGAAATCCTTTATTATTAAATTTTGTATGTATTATTGCAAATAATGAAAATAAATATTCTAATTTATGAATTGAAAATTTAAACGAAATTATAAATAAAGCTCAATTATATGAAAATATTAGCAAATTTGTTTTAGAAATTTATGAAAAAAACAAATTTATAAAAATATACAACAAAAATCAAGTAGAAAAAAATTTAAAAAGATTATCCTTTTTTGCTTATTGATTATTTTGTGGTAAAAAAACACATGAAATAATAGAAGAAAATTATGATTTATTATGAGAAGAAGATTTAGATAATATTAATTTATTAACTAAAAATCAAAAAAAAGAATATAATTTTATTCATAATTCTTTTTATGAATATTTTTTAGCAAGATATTTTGCATATAAAATATGATGAGAAATTGAAATGTATGAATACAAACAAAATATGGCAATAAAAAATATTTTTAATTTTCAAAATTATAGATCAGAAAGATCTGTATTATTATTTTATTATGAAATTTTAGAAAATTTATCAAAATATGATATATTAATAAATTTTTTAAAGGAAGAGTTTAGTTCTTTATCACAAGAAGATATCTTATTAGCATCAAAAAGAATATTAGAATTAAATTGATTATTAAAATAAAAAAACCTACTTTTAATTTTTAATTTTGAACTTTATACTTTTAACTTTATAATATTTTATCTTAAACTCTTTCAATTAAAACTCACAATTTTTTTATTTTACCAATAATATCTTCATAACCTCTATCAATATATTCAACATTTGTAATATAAGTTTCTCACTTAGCTATTATTCATGCTATAATCATAGCAACTCATGCTCGTAAATCCCAGCTTGAAACAGTAGCTCAACTTAGTTTAGTTTTTCAAAAAATTAAAGCTTCGTGTGGATTTAATATTGCTGGATGTCATTTCATTTTTTCTATTTCTACTAAAAAATTTAATCTTCATTCATACATAATTTCTTCTGCTCTACTAATACCATCAGCTTGAGTAAGTAATACACAAAAAGGAGATTGTAAATCTGTAGGAAATCATGGATAAATATTTGTTTGAAATCTTGTAGGCTTTAAATTATCACATTTATAAACTCTTAAAACATCATTTCATAAATCTTTAAATTTAACTCAAACTTCTTTAAGCTTATTTAAAAAACTTTTTAAATTATTTATACAAGCTCATTTTATATCTATAAATTCTTTACTAGCTAAAGCTCATAAAATAATAAAAGTGCCTGATTCGATATAATCATTACAAATAGTATATTCTATATCATCTTTTAATGATTCAACTCATTTTATAATAATAGTGTGATCATGTCATAATATTATATTTGCTCATGCTTTATTTAAAAAATTTATTAAATCAATTACATGAGGTTCCATTGCTCAAAGATATATTTTGGTAGTTCAATTTCTTAAAACACTGGCAATAATTACAGTTTCTGTAGCTGTAACTGAAAACCAATCAATAATTATTTCTTTGTATCAACTAGACATTTTTCAAGATAAATGTACTTTTTCAAGTTTAGTTTTATTTTTATATCACAAACTTGTTAGTCACTCCAAATGCTCATCTATAGGGCGTTTTCCAATATTACATCATCCTGGATAAGGGATTTCAACATTTCAAAAATATTTTAATAAAGGAGCTAAAAG
Source organism: uncultured Candidatus Peribacteria bacterium (assembly GCA_964423755.1). GTDB lineage: Bacteria > Patescibacteriota > Gracilibacteria > BD1-5 > UBA2023 > CAYRGR01. The sequence continues at coordinate 2,147 of CAYRGR010000019.1, read as the reverse complement.
AAAAATTCAAACTCTAATTTTTTTAATTAAATCTTTTTTTAAATTTTCTAATTTTAATCAATTATTTTCAATAATTAATGTATTTCCTGTAAAATCTATTGAAACTCAAAGGCTTGAAATTAATTCAAGAAATGTAAACACATCTCATATTCTTGGGACATTATGAAGAGTAACTTTTTTAAAAAATAAACTAGCTGCAATAATTGGTAAACTAGCATTTTTAGATCAGCTAATTTGGACATTTCATGAGACTTCTTGTCAACCTAAAACTTTAAGCATAAAATATAAGTTAATTTTTAAAGTACATTTTTTAATGCTGCAATATTAAAAGCATAATCAGTTTTAATAGATCATAATATTCATAAATATCATTCTTTTTGTCTTATATTGATTTTTTTTACTATCATAGTGCAACTTTCTAAATCTGGAATAATATTTTCTTCTCATATAAATATAGTAATTTTTTTTGATATATCAAGATTCTTTAGTAAATCAATAAAATTATATTTATCTTCTAATACTTTTATAATATTATAAACTTCATTTCAAATAATAGAAATATTTTTTTGAATAAAATTAGATAATCATAAATAATAATTTGTCCCTTCTTCAGGAATACATGCAAATGTAATTTCTCATGTAATTTTAGTCAATTTAGAAACCAATAAATATAATATATCATCTGTTTTATTTTTTTCTAATTTTAAATCTAATTCTTCGTTTGCTTCTAAAAAAATTTGTGGCATTTGCTCCATAAGATAATCTACAAAAACTCTTATTCATCTTGTAGTAGGAAATCTTCAAGAAAAATCATATGGCTTAAAGATTAATCACATCTTTTCTAATGAGGCCATATCATTACGTATAGTAGCACTACTGACTCATAAATTATATTTTTTTAATAAAGATTTTGATCAAGTAAGATCTCATGTTTTAATATATTCCTCTACTATTAATTTTAATATTTGGATTTTCCTTTTACCTATATTATTAGTCATAATATGATTAATAAATGATTAACTTTGCTTTTAATTATATAAAAAATAATTTTTTTACAAGTTATACTTATATAAAATTATTTAATAATCTAACGACAGATAGATCTAGTCTAATTTAAACAGTTTTAAAAAAAACATAACTCTAATTACTGTATTTTTTTCTTTACAATCAATAATAATTACTATCATTTATAAAAAAACTACAAATATCTTAGTATATTTCTATTTCTAATCCACTTTTCTCCCCCTCTCCACTGAGTGGAGAGGAATTGGGGGTGAGGTCAATTACTTAGCACAGCGGAAGCCAACATCGCTACGCGCAGAGCCCGCATGCCAAGACAAATGGAGTGCAAAAACCCCGGCATTCGAAGTATTGCCCCAAGCACCGCCACGGAGGAAAATATTAGTAGGAACTCAGGCAAATAAATATCACATTCATATACCATTAGCACTATCAAGATTTTGATTTAATGGCATAATTTTAGATTTTAATAAACTAGAATCTGTTGCTGTTTTAAATTCAAAACAATTACCATCAGCGCCCCAAGGACAAGTTTTTGTTGTAGCAGAAAGAAATGTTGTTTGTCAAAGATTATAATTACTTCCGTCAATAGTATTCATTTTATTTACATGTTCCCAAACATTTCAAGCAAGATCCCAGATAATTTGTCAGTTTAAGAGAGTAAGAGTTCTTTTTTGAGGTCAAGCAGTAAATGAAGATGTAGGTGGAGCAGATGGACAGGTAGTATTTACTCAAGAAGTAACAGTTCAAAAACATCATTCTGAATCATTTGTGCTTGCAGTTAAAGCATTATTAGGATTGACATCATTATGTCATGCATAAATAAATCAAGTTCATACAGTATTTGTAGACCAATTATTTGATTGTTGTTCTATATTTCTTGCTATAGTCATCCATTCATTGTTTGTAATTAGATGTGCTCAGATTGAGTTACAAAGATTTATTGCATCAGATTGTTTTATTCTTGTAAGAGGAATTCAGTCTGCTTTTGATACTATTCATGGACTTCAGACTAAACAAGAATTATCAGCATAATTATCAGCATTTCAACAATATGAAGTTGTAGAGGAATTTGCAGAAATACTTCAAACTCAATTCCATTTTGCTTCATATTTCATTACACAAAA
>CAYRGR010000018.1:0-10807 GCA_964423755.1 uncultured Candidatus Peribacteria bacterium | reverse complement strand
TTTTTCTTATTTTTTTCATCCACACCTTCGTGAGGACATGGCTTTTTCTTACTTTTTTCAGTTTTTTTCTTTTTTGTTAAAGATAATCTGTAGACACTTTATTTTTTAATTAAAAATATTATGTCTACAACACAACAAATCCAAGTAATGTGAGCTTCGATTAATATCTTCAAATTTAAAGAAGATGACTATATTAGTCTTACGGATATGGTAAGAAATTTTTGAGATGATGCTATGATTTATAGTTGGATGAGAAATAGAAGCACACTTCAATTTATTGGAATTTGGGAATAATTCAATAATTTAAATTTTAAAGGTAACGAATTCGAGACCTTTAAAAAGCAAGCGGGTTTAAAATTTGTTGAATTTCGAAATAAAACTTGATTTTTAAACATTACTCAATATACTAAGTAATAATTTATACTTTATTATATAGTACAATGAGTAAAAAAGATATAATTATTTCATTTATTAAACAATTTCTTGATAAACCATTACCTTTATATAAAAGAAGAGAGGTTTGTTTTGAATTTATAAAAAATGAGAACATAAGGAAAGCTTATACTATTATTTGACCTAGAAGAGCGGGAAAGAGTTATTTTTGTTTTCAGATAATAGATGATCTGCTTAAATCTTGAGTAAGTAAAAATAATATTCTGTATTTTTTACTTGAAAATGATGAATTTTATCCACTAGAAACAGACGATTTAAATATTATTTTAGAATCTTATTTTGAATTAACTGGTAAGATAAATGAAAAAGTTTATATTTTTTTGGACGAAATACAAGAGGTACCACAATTTGAAAAATTTGTAAGAAAAATTCTTGATAATTATCAAAATATTGAGCTTATAATTACTTGATCTAGCTCAAAATTATTATCAAAAGAAATAGATACATCTTTGAGATGAAGGACTTTAACTTATGAAATTTTGCCTTTAAATTATAAAGAATATTTAAATTGGAATGGGTTTTCTAATGAAAATATTTTATCAAAAAATCAAAGTTTAGAGCTTAAAAATTTGGAATTTAATTTATTTAAATACTGAAATTTTCCAGAAATAGTAGTAGAAGAAAATGAAATAAATAAAAATAAATATTTGCGAAATTATTTTGATTTGATTTTTTATAGAGACATAGTGGAAAGAAATGGTATAAAATCTATTAAACTGATAAAAACTTTTAGAAAAGTTTTACTTTCTTCTATTTCTAATCTTATTTCCATAAATTCTATGTCACAAAATATTTGAGTCGAAAATAATACACTGACTAATTGGCTAAATGCTTTTCTTGATTCATATTTGTTTTTTGAAATTAAATGATTTTCATTTTCTACTTTTAGTATAGAAAAAAGTTTATCAAAAATATATACTATTGATATTTGATTTTATAATATCATTTTCTCAGATTATAAAGAAGATTATGGTAAAATTTTTGAAAATCAAGTATTTCTAGAGTTAAGAAAAAAATGATTTATAGAAAATGAGAATATCTTTTATTATAAAACAAAAGCCTGAAATGAAATTGATTTTTTGCTTATAAAAGACAAAAAGATTATTCCCATACAAGTATGTTGGGATTTACAAAACACAAAAACTTTTGAAAGAGAAAAAAAGTCTTTATTAGAGCTTTTAGATAATTTTAAAGATATAGAAAAATGATACATTATTACTAAAGACAAAAATATAGAGATACTAGAAAAAAATATAGAAATATTAGAATTTAGGAATTTTGGAAAATTATTATAAAGTTATACAAGACTTGAGAAAAATCTTTATCAGTTCTCTTCTAAATTTAATTTACTAATTTCAAAAAATGAGCGATTTTAAAAATATATACACACCAATGTAGTTGATTTTGTATTTTAGCCACATTGGCGTGTATATATAATTTTAATTCTCATTAGCAAAAGGATTTTTCACCAAACATTTTTAAATTAATTATTTTACAAAAATATAACTTCCACTAAAAATTTCTTTTGGCACAGTATATGTATCATAGGAAAATCATGTCTCTGTTTTTGATGAGCTTATATATAAAACATAATCAGGTTGTATATAGAAAATGATTATGAGTAAAATTCATAAGGTAAATCCATGAATTTTTATTAGGGATATATACCTTAAAAAAATTGTTTGATTCCGCCAGCTGGCGGATAGTCTAATTTAAAGTATTTTTAAAAAGAAAAAACCGAAAACCAATTCTTATTAGGAATATATATGAAGTGTTATTTTGGATAAGGTTTTTTTAAAAACTTTTGTCAAGCGAAAAATTCTGACTATACTGAATTTTACAAAATCAAAAATCAAATTGGATTGAGTATATATGCTCAAATAAAATTGTTTGAAGGTTTTGTGGTAGCAAAATCCAGTTTAATATAAAATTTTTTTATTTTAAAAAAACCAAAAACTAATTCTTATTAGGTATAAAATATAATTTATTATGCCAGAAACTTTAAAAAAACTTATAGATATAATTTCTTTTTTGCCTTGAATTTGAGAAAAGACAGCTACAAAACTTGCTTTTTTTTTACTAAAATCTAACAAGGCTTATTTAAAAAATTTTTCAAATTATATAGAAAAAATACAAACTGATATAAAAGAATGTATTTTATGTTTTTGATATACAGATAATGAAAATAATATTTGCTCTATTTGTAATGATTTATCAAGAGATAAACATTTATTGTGCGTAGTAGAAGATTATTTGGATATGATAAGTATAGAAAAATTACATATTTATAGATGATTATATCATGTATTATGATGATGCATATCTCCTATTAATTGAGTTTTGGTAAAAGATTTAAAATTTAAAGAATTATTTGAAAAAATTAAATCTTGAGATATCTCTGAGCTTATTATTGCTACAAATCCAAATATTGAATGAGAAGCTACTTTTATGTATATTAAAGAAAATGCTCCTAAAGATAAAAATTTTAAAATTACACGTTTATCAAAAGGATTGCCTAATTCTTGATATATAGAATATGCAGATGAAATCACTTTAATGAATGCTTTTAAATGAAGAAATTAATAATTAATTTTAATTTTTTAAAAAATAAAATGTTTAAATCAAATATAATTATAAAAAACGAGAATCAAATTGATTGAATTAGAAAATCTTGCAAAATAGCAGCAGAAACTTTATCTATGATTTGAAAATATATTAAACCTTGAATTTCTACAGAAGAATTGGATCATATTTGTAATGCTTTTATTATTAAATCATGATGAAAATCAGCTTGTATGGGTTATAATTGATATCCTAAATATACATGTATTTCTCTTAATGATACAATATGTCATTGAATTCCTTCAAAAAATGAAATACTAAAAAATTGAGATATTTTAAATATTGATGTTACAGTAATAAAAGATTGATATTTTTGAGATACTGGTAAAATGTTTAAAGTTTGAGAAGTATCTAAAGTAGCATCTAAATTAATAGAAGTAACAAAAAATGCTTTGGAAATTTGAATTAAGCAAGTAATTCCTTGAAATTATACTGGTAATATATGATATGAATTAGCAAAATTTGTAGAATCAAAATGATTTTCTGTTGTAAGAGAATATGTTTGACATGGTGTATGAATAGAATTTCATGAAGATCCAGTAATATATCATAAAGCACCAAAAAATAGTGGTATAATTATAAAACCTTGAATGATTTTTACAATAGAGCCTATGATAAATTCTTGAAATTACAAAACTAAAATACTTAATGATAAATGGACAGTAAAGACATTTGATTGAAGTCTATCAGCACAATATGAAGATACATTGCTTGTTACAAAAAATGGATGTGAAATTTTAACTAAAGTTTAATTTTATACAACTTGCTTTAATGATTTCTAAAACTTTACTTTTAAAAACAAACATATATAAGAGAAAGTTTTAGTTATATAATTATTAATAAGAATTAATTAAATTTTATCCTAATTATTTAAATAAACTAGTATATTTTATGAAAGAAAAAATTATATCATTACTAATATCTGTCTTATTAATAATAAGTGCTTTTTTTGTCTGATATTTTTATGCAAATAAAAGCTGTGAAATTAAAAATAATATTTTAAATATTAATCCTTAAAGTATTATTTTAATATTGATACAAACAAAATTTTTTTTAAAAAATAATTATATTATCCAAACATTAACCATTCGGGCTTAAATATAAGTAATATTCATATAATAATCATTATTATACCTCAAAATAAATGAGAAAAATGACTATATTTACTAGAAATTCAAGTTATTCTTAATGTCAACATTGCTATTATAAAAACAAAAATATCATCTAACATAAAAACAAAAATATATAATATTAAATACAAATAATATTGTAATATAGATAGATTATTTGAGGCTAATATTTGTGTGTACACTACTGGTAAACCAGCAGAACAAATTAATTCTATCAAATTAACTGCTGAAGCTAATAATATAATTCAAAAAAATGCAATGAAAAAGTGTTTTTCATGTATTATTGTTTTTAATTTTTCAAAAAATTTTTTTCGTTTATCAGATTTTTCAGTAGGGCAGATTCAATAAGGATTAAGAAAGTATTCTTTAAGATAATATCATCATCCTATCATAGCTACACAAGCAATAGCAATACGAATCCAAGAAATAAAACCTATAAATAAAAGTAATTTTAACCAAGCAGCAAGAAAAAGAAAATATACAAAAGCTGAAGTAATAATAAATGTTATACCAAATATCCACATTTTTTTACGATTTTTCATTCATAAAAGTAAGCTAATTAAAAAAATTAACGCCCACATAGCACAAGGATTAAATCAATCAATTCATCAAATTATTATAGTTAAAAGTGGAAGAGATAAATTTTTTATATTAATTTCTCAAATAATTGGAAGAGTTAGGGTTTCAAAATAATTATTATCATTACTATTGTTTAAATCATTACTAACAATTTCTTGATTATTACTAATATTTAATTCTTTTCATATATCTCTACATGATTCATTAAAAGCACATTTAATCATGTCTTCAATTTTTGTTCATGTATTTTTTTCATCCATCCAACCAATTATATACTTATCACCAATTACAGTAAAGGGCACACCACTAATATTAGCATTTAATTTTTCTCAAAAACTTACCATTAAATTTATATTTTCTTTACTTCACCAAACTTCAAAATCATTTATTTTAAGTCAAGGGTATTTGTCTTTTATTTTTTCTAAAAAAACTTTTTCTTTTTCACAATGAGGACATCTATTTCACCAAAAAAAATATAAATTTACAATTTTGCTATCATTATTTTCAACTATTGCATAAGTATTAATAAATCATCATAAAATAAAAAAACTTATAATAAAAACAATAAATGTACTAATTAGTTTTCGCATATTTTAAAAAATTTAAAAAATATAATTAAATTGTTTTGCATTTATTTAAATATCTAAAGACAGACAGACTTGCTAATGCTCATTGTCATGCGGCTAATATTATTTGTTTATCTTTAAAATTAGTAATATCTCAACAAGCAAAAATTCATTTACAACTAGTCATCATTGTCTTTGGATTTACAATAATTTCATTAAGTTTATTTAGCTTTATTATTTTAGAACAAAATTTGGTATTAGGAATATATCAAACTTCTATAAAACATCAATCAACTAATAATTCTTTTATTTTATTTATTTTTTTATCTTCAAAAATTATTTTTGTTAAAAATTTATCACCTTCAAAAGATTTTATATTAATTCAAAATATTATTTTAATTTTAGAATTTCTATTAACTTCTTCAACTAAAATTTTATCTGCATTACAAGATGATGAACATTCTAAAATATAGACTTTTTTTGCAAAATGAGTTAGCTCAATTGCAGCTTGCAGTCATGAATTACCAGCTCCAATTATTACTACTGTTTTTCAATCAAAAGAAGCTTCATCACAAGTGACACAATAAGAAATTCATTTACCTATAAATTTATCTTCATTTTTAATATTTAGTTTTTTATTAGTTCATCAAGAAGCAATTATAATGGTCTTACTTTTGTATTTATTTTCATCTGTAATAACTTCAAATCATCAATCTATTTTGTTAATATTTAAAATTTCCTCAAAAGATTTTATTTCTATATCATATTTTATTAAGTGCTCTTTAAATTTTTTAATAAGATCTAATCATGAAATACTTGGAAATCATAAATAATTTTTTATATTAGTAGCCTTACCTATCTGTCAAATAAAATCTTTTGAAATTAATAATGTATCTATTTTTTTTCTTGCTGCATAAATGCCTGCACAACATCAAGCCGCAGACCCTCAAATAATTATTAAATCTCTCATAAAATAGCCTTATTAATTTTATTTTTATCCCATCAAATAATGATTGTATTGTTAATTACAGTCACTGGTACATTTTTTTGACCAGAAATTTCTTCCATTTTAATTCTCTCATCATCATCTTCATAAATATTTATTTCTTTAAATTGCAATCATTTTTGAAATAAATAATCTTTTATTGTATAACAATAACCACAATCTGGTGTTGTATAAATAATAATATTTGTATTCATATAATTAAGTATATTAAAAATTAATTTTTTTCAATTTTTTTAAACTTTAATAATTTTCATTATTCAATCGTCTTTATCAATTTTAATAATTTCATATTTAATTTTTTTAATATCTAAATATTCATAAAAATCCAACATTTTATTTTTAAATTTTATTACATCATCTACAATAATTATTCATCATTTACTTGTTTTATCATAAATTAATTTAAAAAAATCTTTTGTTCTTTTTTTCATTCAATCAATAAATATAAAATCAAAATCATTTTGTGGAATTTGTGGTATATATTCTATAGCATTAGCATTTATAATATTACAAATATTATCAAATCAAGCCTTTTTAATATTTTCTTTAGCTTGTAAACATGAGTTTGAAGAAAATTCTATAGTTATTAATGTTCAAGAGGTTTCTTGTAAAGCCATACAAAAACAAATTGCAGAATATCAATTAGCAGTACCAATCTCTAACGCTTTTTTACTTTTATTTTTAAGAATTAAATTTTGTAAAAAAATAGCATTAGAATCTGTAATATTAGGGATATTATTTTTAATTCAATATTGCCTAAGTGATTTTAAAAATGTTTTTATACTCATGTATTATATATAATAAGAATTAATTTCAATTTTTATTGCTAAAATTTATATCAATAAGATTTTTTGTTTAAAAATTATTTAAATTAGACTATCCGCCAGCTGGCGGAGTCAAATAATTTTCTTTGGGCATATATTGATTGATATATAAATAATAAAAATTATTTTTCGGTTTTTTCTTTTTAGAAACCTTTTATATTAGACTATCCGCCAGCTGGCGGAGTAAAACAATTTTACTTAAGTATAATATTTTAATTAATATTATTGATTTCAGATTTTTCAATATCATAAAATTTCATAAATTTTTTTTCGAAACGTAAATCTATTTGTCATACTGGACCATTTCTGTTTTTACGAATAAAAACATTTGTAATTCATTTATTTTCACTAAATTCATCATAGTAATCATCTCTATAAATCATCATTACTATATCAGCATCTTGTTCTATAGCTCAAGATTCTCTTAAATCAGATAAAATAGGTTCTTTATTAGTCCTTCATTCTACTGCTCTTGATAATTGAGAAACTGCTAAAACTGGTACATTTAATTCTCTTGCTAATGATTTAATTCATCTACTTATATCACTTATTTCTTGAACCTTATTAATAGTATTTGAGCTAGTCATTAATTGTAAATAATCAACTATTATAAAATCTAATCAGTTTTCCATTTTTAATCTTCTCGCTTTAGATTTAATTTCAAGTAAATTTCAAGTAGCAGAATCATCAATAAAAATAGAAGTTTGTGATAACCTTTCTAAAGCATCTCACATTCTCATAAATTCTTCATCTTCTAAAAGTCATTTTTGTAATTTCCAGCTATCTACTCACATTGCACTACAAATTAACCTATCTGTTAGTTGTTCTTTACTCATTTCAAGTGAAAATATAGCAACATTTTTTTTATTTTCTCATATATTAGAAGCAATATTTAGTGCTAATGCGGTTTTTCACATTGATGGACGAGCGGCTAGTACTACCATATCTCATCTTCTAAATCATCATATTTTATTATCCAAACTTTTAAATCAAGATATAATTCTAGAAATATCATTATAATTTGGATTATTATGTATTTCTGCAAATTCTTCATATCTTAAATTTAAGATATTTTTTATATGTACTAATTTATTTTGGATAAATGTTTGAGTTACAGAAAAAAGAGATTGCTCTGATTTTTCTAAAAGTTTGTTGATTTCACTTTCTTCATCATATCAATATGATATAAGTTCATTTCATGATTTAATTAATTTTCTTAAAATACTTTTATTTTTAACAATTTGAGCATATTGAAAAATATTTTCACTTGTAAATATATTGTTAGTTAAGTCTATTAAATACATGTTTCAACCAATTTTATCTAATTCTTTTTTATCCTCTAATACTTGTCATACAGTCAGTAAATCTATTGGCTTATTTGCTAAAAATAAATCAATCATGATTTTATAAATCAATCCATGATTTGGATCATAAAAATCAGAAGACTCTAAAAAACTAGAAATTTTTATAATTCAGTCTTTGTCTATTAAGATAGATCATAAAATTCATTTTTCGGCATCAAGTGAATTTGGAGGAATTTTCATAAAAATATTAATAAAATGTTAAAATATAATTACTTTATTTATTAAAATACTTATATAGCAGGGAAGTTTATTAAAATTAATAAAATAATTATTTTGTATTTACTTTAAAATTATTTTCTAATTCTAGTTCTAATTGAAGTTTATTAACAAGCTCATTTACTTTCACATTATATGGATCAATATTTTTTAGTTTTTTTAACATTTCTAATCACTCTTTTCTTTCTTGTAAATTTATATAATTTAATGCTTGCAAATATAAAATATCTATATGTCTTGGATTATTTTTTAAATATAATTTTGCATATTTTTTGGATTCTTCATAAAATCATAAATGATGTCAAATATTTGCCAACATTTCAATAGATTCAATATTATTTGGATCAATTGAATTTAATTTTTTATAAATTTCATATGCAATTTCATATTTTCATTGTACAGATAAAACAAATCACAATTTTAAATATATTTCTATATCTAGATCATTTGCTATAATAAGATCTTTATAGATAAGTTCTGCTTTTTTGTAATCTTTGTCTTTTTCATAAATAGATGCAAGTAAGCAATTAAGTTCTTTATTAAATTTATCAATACTTAATCATTCTATGATTTTAGTTTTTGCATCTGTAAATTCTCATCTTCATAATTTTGTTTTAACTATTTTAACAATTTCATTTACAATATCTTGTTGTTTTCTTGTCAAAGCTTTAATAGTTTTCTTATTTTTTTTATTAGCCTTATAAAGCAATCTTCATTCTGCTTTAATTGATTCTTTTAAATTTCAGATAATAAGTTTTTCTTTATTATCATAATTTAATTCCTGTATTTTTTTGTTTGGTTTTATTATTTGTATGATTTTTTTAAAAAAATCATAAAAGCTAAAACAAATATGAAATATAATATATAGAATAGAAATAAAAAATAAAACAATCTCAAATTTTGTAAATACAGAAAAAGAAAGTAAAAAATCCATATTTTAAATAAATTTTAAAAAATAGTTATTGCATTATAAGCATTTTTATATTTTTTCAAATTTTAAAAAAATATAATCGTAAAAATTTGACTTTTTAAAAATATATGATGAAATAATTAAAATTTATCTTTTATAAAACATATTATGAATATTTTTTTAAAAAAAATTATAAAATTAATAAATAAAAAAAAGGAAATAAAAAACTTAAATGTAATATGAATCATTTGATTGTTTATAGTTGTATTATCTCATGTATGAAATTCTCAAGCTTACTCAAATTTACCATTAAAAACAAGTTCTTTAGAATATATTAATAGCAATTTTTTATATGCAGAAATAAATGAAAATAAAATTAATATAAATTGAAAAGATTATTTATTAGTTATTAAGTGACCAATAAATTAATATTATTTTTATACTTATATATTAAAATATACTTTAAAAAAATTGTTTGACTCCGCCAGCTGGCGGATAGTCTAATTTAAAAGGTTTTTTAAAAAGAAAAAAACTGAAAACCAATTCTTATTAGGTATATAATTAGATTAAGATTTTTTAATTAAATCTTTTTTTATAAATATTTGCAAGTTTTTACTTAATAAATTTTGATTTAAAAAAAATGGACTTGTAGCAATTGTAATTAATTTTGCATTTTTTGCAAACTTTAAGATGATATCTTTTTTTAAATTATTATCAATATAATCCATTTCTGGAGAGAAAAAATCTAAATCAATATTTAAAATATAGTCTCATTTTAAATTAAAATTTGAATATTTTTTGAGCTCATTTTCTCAAGTTATATTTATAATATTTTTTATTAGTCAGGTTTTTAATGCAGGTAAAATATAATTTCAAACATTTAAATTAAAATTCGTATAATTAAAAATATTTTTTAAAATATAAGATTCTTTTTTTGAAAGATAAGTTTTAGGATCTCTCATATCAGAATGTTGATCTATATGCACTAAAGTATTATTGTTTCAAATAATTCAATTTATTCTTGCTTCATGCCAAAAATAAAATACATGATTATGATTATCAACTAAAAATAAATCAATTTCATTCCATTTTGTTTTTATAAAATTTTTTAATCATTTTATTTTAATTTCTTTTCAT
>CAYRGR010000017.1:0-10968 GCA_964423755.1 uncultured Candidatus Peribacteria bacterium | reverse complement strand
TTGCCAAAATGAAGTATCTTTAAAAACTCATCTTTTCTTTTGTGCATATCATCATTTTACTCAATCTCACGCTCATCATTTTTCTCAATCACGTATATCTTTGATTTCTAATTTTTCTATTAAATTAATAAGTGATAAATAAGTTATAGTACCTAAATATCTTTTCATATCATAAAAGAAGGCAAAAGGATTTTTCTTTGGATTTCATTTTAAAGCAAGTAGACTTTCATCTACGATAGAAATACTTCAATTTGCATTAGCTACTCAATTTCAATTTGCATCAGTAACATTTATTTTCAAATTTACTTTTTGTCATGGCAAATAATGTTTTTTGTCTGTAGTGATTTTTACATTTAATTTTTTATGATCAGTGACAACTTTTACAACATTTAGAGCTCTTTTATAAATCGGTAAAGGATTAGCTGGATTATCTTTTCAAATTAAAAATGCTTTTACATAAAAATTTGGATAATAAGTTTCTTTGACTTCGATATTTAATTTTGGCCCAAAAGAATCAATATCTTTTACAAAATAATCCAAAATACCATTATCTTTTTCAATGCTAATAAACATTTTACCACTAGAAACAGGAGATTTTAGAGTAAATGATGCATTTTCTCATACTTTTAAAATACTTTTTTCTGCTACCAAATCTGTAATAGTATTATTTCAATTATTCCATTCCATAATACTATCTCAAGAAACATAAGTATTGATATATGAATCATATCAAATTCAATTTTTTCATGTATATGTAGCTCTAATTTCATATTCTCAATCATTTTTTGTTATGTAAGTATCAGATATTTCTCATTTTGAATTAGAAACTAATTTATATTCTTTTTCTAAAATTTTTTCTAAACCATATTCATTATAAAATGTTCAGTCTACTCATTGTTTTTTAATATTTTTCCATTCTGTTTTATAAATTCTTAAAAGCACTTCTTTTCAAGATAAAGGCTTAGCATCATAATCTAATACAATACCATTAAATTTAACTCAATCATTTTTATTATGCCAATAAGAAGATTTTAGACCAACATATCAATCTGTAGTATGTAAAATAATGCTTTTTGTTTTTGATACTTGCAATTGAGTATCTGGATCAGTAACTGTAAAATTAAAATTATAAATTTTTTCTCAGTTTGATTCTTCATATTCATTTAATGCTTTATTTGGAAAATTAAAACTAATTATTTCTTCTCAACTTGTTCAGATAATTCATTCTCAAGTTTCTCATTCTCAAAAATCAAATACGCTATCATAGTAATTACAATATCACCAGTAAATACAATTAAAATATTCATATCATTTTCAAAATTGATAATCACTATAGTCTTTTGAATTAAAGAAATAATTTTGAGCTAAAATTCATTTAAAATATTTAGCATTAAACATTTTTCATCAAAAATAATATTCAGAGCTTAATTTTATATTAATAGCATCTCAAAGTATAGCGTCTGATTTATCTCAATCTAAATTTACTTTAAATACAGGTTTTTTGTATTCTTCTACAAAAAAGTGTCAGTCATTATAGATTGATTCATATCATCATGATCAATAAAATTCAAAATTAAATCTTCATAATTTAGTATCTTTTGATATAATAAATTCTCAATTAAAATTAGAGTTTTTGTCTATTTTTACTGTCATTTCTTTTATAAAATTATAATTTTCATCTAATATCTTCAATGTACCTTCTTTTATATCTGATTTTCAATATCAATTAAAATTAAATTGTCTAAGTAATCATTTAAAAAATACAGTATCTCATGGCCTATAAATTGGTCTATCTGTATATAAATAAAGATAATCTTTAGTAGATGCATCCATTCAAGAAATATATTTAAAATCATAATTTGAAGCACTATCTACTTTTGTATTTATGATTCAAAAATAATTATCATTTTTTGCTATTACTAATTTTATATTTTTTATTTGAGTCTCATAAACCAATTTTGATTCATCAAATTTAATGTCTTTATATATTTTTCAATTTTGATCATAAATTTCAAATTTTAAATCTTTTAGTACATCTTTACCTGCAAAATCAGATGCAAAAATTATACTTTTATTTTCAGCTTCTTCTAAGACCAAAGATAGATTAGAACGAATATATACATTAATAAATTCACGACTATAGTCCAAATATCATCCTTGTTGTCTATTAAACTTATCTATACTTCATCTTATTAATATAAAATTTGAAGATATTTTAGATCAAAAAATATCATTTTCTAAATCAAATTTATTATTTGATAATGTCCAAAATTTATTTTTTAAATCTACATTTTTTTGAACTTTTTTAATACATTTTGGAGTATAATATTGCATGTAATAATTATTTGTATAATCTAAATATCAATCTAAATCTAATTCACAAACTTCAATATTTGCTTTAGCTATATTAATAGATTGTAAATTTACAATTATTGGAATATCTTTAGGTATTACATTGATATCTTTATTTAGAGAAGAATATAAATATTTATCTTTATCGCTTATTTCTCAAGTTTTGATATTTTTGTTAAAATCACTTTTTAAAGTATTTTCATATTTATCTTTTAATCATGATTTAATTTGTACATTATAAGAAGAGTGAGGATTAAATCTTACACTTAATAAATAAGGCGTAAATCATAATTTATCTGGACATAATTTTTTTTCGTAAGAATTTCAATAAAATTGATATTTATAAATAGAATTAAAATCTGCTTTTGGCTCTGAAGATATTAAAGAAAGTATTTCTTTTTCTTGATCATAATAGATATAATCATTCTCAAGATCATTATTTAAGTATAAACATAAAGAAGTATTATCTACAATACTTAATTCACCAATTTTTAAATCTGGAGCAGTTTTAAATGCTGTAATTACATCTTCTTTTAGTGCTTTACTAGCTTTTTTGTTTATTTTTAATTTATAATTAGTATCAGCTTTTAAAGCATTTTTTAATTCAAATTTAATTTTTGTTTTATTTTCTTGAGTTTCTTTTTTGCCTCATTTATATATTTCTTCTTTTATATAAGATATTGTAAAAGTCTCGCTTCAAGATGGTCATTCAAAGCTAAAATATGAATTATCTAAACTAATTTCTTCTCAAAATGTTAAATTAAAAAATAAATTAGTTGAAGGAATAATAGACTCTTTTGTCTTATTTGTTTCATCTATGTTTTTATTAAACTGCATTGCATCTTTTAAAATTCATCAAGAATCAAATTTGTTTTGATAAGTATTTAATTCAATTAAAAAATCAAAACTTCTTACATAAAAAGTATTAGGTCATTTGAAATTAATATTTCAATATTTTGGCTTAAATCAATTATTTAAAGTAACTCAATAATTTGTAGAATATTCAAAATATCAATTTTTTGGTAATATATTAAATTGAGTTTCACTATCTTTTTTATTTTCATCTTTTACATTAGTAATTATCATTTCTTTTACTACATTTCATTGTTTTAATGTAATATTATTTTTAAGTACATCTAAATCTACAGGAAAATTAGACTTTAAAACAATACCTTTATGAGGATTAAAATCTTTATTAACAAAAAATCTTAAATCTGGAGTTATTAGATTTGTATTATATTCTTCACTTATTTTATAAAGTAATCAAGGAGTATCTTTGATTTTTATTTCATATTTAGTCGCTCATTCCCAATGTTTATCTGGAGTAAATTCCAATATGTTTGAAGATATCCATTTACATTTACCTTCAATAGATGGACTAATAGATATGGGACAAGGAAGTTTGTCTTTATTGTCCAAACTAGTAAGAGGAATTATAGGTATATTAAAAAGAACAGTAAGTGTTTGAGTTATGTTTTGCAAATTTCATTCTGGTATAATTTTAGTTGCTTTTGCTCATGCTACAGTTTCTATATTTAAAGTAATTTCTTTACTTACTTTTCATCAATGTTTTGCTTTAATATTTTTAATTGTAATCAAATATCAAGCATCTATTTCTAATTTTTGATTTAATTTATAACTAATAGTATTTGATGATTTAAAACTCAAATCTCATTCTACAAAAGGATCTATCCTAAAATTATTTCTATCAATTGAGCTTTCATCTAAATCAGAAGAAAAAGATATATCAATACTTTCAATGTCAAATGGTATTTTGCGGTATTCTAAGCTAAAATTAGCTCCACTTACTTGAGGAGCAACAAAGAAATTTAAACTTATTTCTTTATATAAAAAGAAAGAGCCTATTAATACCACTAATCATCATATTCAATAAAGCATATATCTTGAAGTAGTATTGTTTAAAATATTCTTAATTTTTGATAAAAAATTTTGCATATATAAAATATTAATAATAAACAAAATGATTTTACGCAATTTTATAAATTTGCAAACCATTTTTTTTAATGTTATAAAAGATTTTTTTAATGAAATTAATTCAAAATATAATAATAATTTCGTCAATCTCTTTAAATTTGAGTTTTTCTTTTATACAAATAAAATGTTAGTACTAATTATTTTTAATAAATGTTTTAGTTTATTTTTAATCTTTAAACTAGGTCATTTATTGGCTTAAATAAAATAAAAATAAATACATCAGTTTTTTATTTAAAATTGAATAAAAAATTTGTTCTTTAACAATATGTATATAAATTGACAATAAATAAAAGCAAATTTTTGTATGAATATTTTAATTTTTTAATGAAACATATTAAAACTAAATTGATTAATATTTATATAGTGCAAATTTATTCTAATATTGAGTATAAAATTAAAATTCAAGAAAACAAAATTTGCTTACATAATACAAAACAAAATACAATTACAAAAAAAATATATATTTAATATTTACATAGTTTCTATTTTTAAATACAAAGATGCTTTTTAATCTTTATAACTCCTAAAAATTACCAAAAATTTTAGCTTTACTTTTTTATAAAATAACTACAATTATAACATATAACTCCACATAAATATACCCCCCAATTAAGTTATTATTTTATTTTTTAATTTTTAAAATATGTTAAGCAAAGAAGCAATAGAGGATTTAAAGACAGATTGTTCTTTTGAAGAAATTCAAAGAATAGAACAAGGATTAAAAGATATAGAAGAATGAAATATTTATACACAAGAACAAGTTGATGATTATATAAATAATACTTTATTTGCTAAATACAAAGCTCATGTATAATATTATACATTCGAAAAATGCAATAAAAGATTTATGAGAAATTTCTTCATATATATCTTTAAATAATCCAATTCAAGCTATAAGAGTTATTGAAAATATTAAATGAAGCATTGAATATTTAAAGTTATTTCCTCTTTTATGAAAAGAAAGAAAAGATTGACTTAGAGAGATAGTTATAAAATACAAGTATAGAGTTTTTTATAAAATAGAAAATACCACTATTTACATAATTTCTATTTTTAAATACAAAGACGCTTTTTAATCTTTATAACTCCTAAAAATTACCAAAAATTTTAGCTTTACTTTTTTATAAAATAACTACAATAATAACATATAACTCCACATAAATATACTCACCAATTAATTCATTAATTTATTTTTTAATTTTAATTATCATGTTTACTTATTCAATAAAAATAGAGCCACAAATAGAGTGATGATTTACTATAACTGTACCAAGTTTGCCTGGTTGTATTTCTGAATGAGAAACATTAGAAGAAGCAATGATAAATATAAAAGATGCTATTAAAGGTTATTTAATCGTTATGAAAAAACATAAAAGGAATATTCCTTTAGAAATTAGTTCTTTTGATAAAATTTCTTTAACTTCTAAAGAATTAGAATATGCCTAAATTACCAAGAATTACATCTAAGAAACTAGTTAAAACTTTATTGAAGAATTGATACTATATAGATCATCAAACTTGAAGTCATATTATTTTTTATAAAAATGATAATAACGATCCTATAGTAATTCCCAATCACAATAGAGATTTAAAATTATGAACTTTAAAAAATATTTTAAAACAAGCTAATTTATCTACAGATGATTTGATAGAAATATTAAGATAACTTTTTTAATATTTAAAATAACTACAATAATAACATATAACTCCAAAATAACATATAACTCCAAATAAATATACTCACCAATTAATTCATTAATTTATTTTTTAATTTTATTATGAAAAAACAAACAATATTTTGAATTTTAATTTTATTATTTATAGTAGCTGGATCAACTTTTTTACTATTAGCTTATTTAGATAATAATAGCAATTTAATTCAAATTAAAGATAATGTATATTCTTTGTCTTGAAGTACATTAAATTTTGATAAAAAATGAGTAGTAGACGAAGAAATAAAATTGATTACATCAAAATTAAATAATCCAAAATATAGAGTAGATACATTATATTTATGATGAAATAATATAACAGCAAAAGGATTAAGTTATTTGGCTAATATAAAAAATGATACATTAAAAGTAATTGATTTATCTAACAATAAGACTTGAGATGCTGGAATGGATGAATTTTTGGAGAAAAATACTTTTAAATTAATAGATGTTTCTGGTAATATGCTTACAGATAAATCATTCGAAAAAATTATGTTAAATAATAAATTATCTTATATTACTACAAATTATAATAATATTACAGATAATTGATTTAAAAAAATTCTGCAAAATAAAAACATAGAATACTTAAGTATAGAAAATAATTTATTAACAGATGAATCTATAAATTATTTATCTAATATTGAAAATACAAAAATAAAATTTTTGAGACTTAAGTGAAATAGATTTTCACCAGAAGGTATCAAAAAACTTGACGAATTAAATTCAAAAAATGTTTTTAATACATTAAGTTATTAATTTATTTTTAATTTTAAAAATTTATGAAAAATTCTTTTTTAACAAATTTAAAAATAGAATTTGATAATGAAACTATGCAATGGATTTTATATAACGATATGACACCCTGAATTTATTGAGCGTGAGAGACAAAAAATGAAGCATTAGAAGAATATATGTCATCTTTTAAAGATTTTATATTAGTTAATTACAATATAAAAAATGAATCTAAGACCTTTGCATAGAAAAATACTTATTAAAAAAATTAAAAAATTATGATTTGATTGACCTTATATTTGATGAAATCATGAATACTTAATAAATAAAAACTGATTTAAAATATTTATTCCAAATATTCATTCCTGAAAAGATATACCTATTCCTTTATTAAAAGCTATAATAAGACAATTAAATACAACTGTTGATATATTTTTTGATTTATAATACTACAATTCCACATAAACACACCCCCTAATTAAGTTATTAACTTATTTTAATTTTTAATCTTAAATTTATGCCTACTTTAATAAATAATAAAAATACTTTACCTTGAACAAATGTATTTTTATTTAAGGCTAAAACAACTAATACTAAATGATTAAAAGATTTTAAAAAATATTTGATTTCTTCTTGAAAAAAAGATAAAGAAAATATTTCTGAAAATATTGATAATATTATTTACAAATAGCTTATGTATATTATAGATTCTAGTGTATGGGTTTGATTATTTCTTGATTTTGATACAAAGCTTTGAATATATTTAAAAGTATAGAATGATCTAAAGTGGTTTTGCCTTATTGTGTCATAAATAAAGTTTCTACCGTATTAACATATAAGTGATGAAAAAATATATCAAATAGCTTTCTTGAATTTATAAAAAATAATAATGATATATTCATAGAAAATGATGATATTAATAAGGAAATAGATTTTTATATGAAAGTAAATAATAAGATATCTTTTACGGATATGGCAGTAATAAGAATAGCACTGAATTATACTCTTGATCTTGTGACTTTTGATAAACAAATGATATCTACTTACCAAAAATTTTAGTTTTACATTCTAATAATATAAATATAATGATAATCTATAATTCCATATAGGACAAACAACCAATTTAAATAAAGAAACTAAGCTTTAGTCTCTTAAATTTAATTTATATTTTATTTATTACAAATATGAAAAAGCTTGATTTAAAAAAATATTTAACACCTGAACAAATTAAGATAAATCTTAAAAAATCTACACTAATAAAGTGAGAAAATTTAAGAAAAGAACTTTTGAAGATAAAAAAACAGAATATTAACTCTGAAATTTATGTATAAAGTTTATTTTACAAAAGAGTCTCAAAATTATCTTGATAGCTTCTTTGATTATTTAAAAGATTACTTTACTAAATTATTTACTGATACAGGTATTGAAGATGAAAACAAAATTATTTTTTTGTATATTACTTCTACAAATTTATTACATGAGCTGATAATAAATAAAATTACTGAAATCTGAGAAAATTGATTACTATGAAGATTTATTATAAAAAAAGAAAAAGATTATGAAATTTGTAGATCAATCTTAAATATTAAGAGCTATACAATACAAATAAATTCTAAAAAATTTATTAAAGAAAAAATTCTAATTATAGAAAGTATTAAAATATTTAGATAAATTTTAGCTTTACATTCTAATAATATAACTATAATAATAATATACAATTCCACATAAAAACAACCCCCCTAATTAAGTTATTAATTTACTTTTTAATTATTAAAATATATGTTAAATCAAGAAGAAGTAGATGCTTTTAAAAAAGCTTGATATACTTTTGAAGAAATTCAAAGCATACAAGAATGAATAAAAGATATAGAAGAATGAAATATTTATACACAAGAAGAAGTAGATAATTATATAAATAATACTTTATTTGCTAAATATAAAGTACATGTTTAAAATTATTTACACTAAAAAGGCCACAAAAAATTTATGAGAAATTTTTACATATATATCTTTAGATAATCCACTTTACGCAATAAAAGTTTTAAAGGACATTCAATTTAGTATTACTTATTTGCAGTCTTTTCCTTTTTTATGAAAAGAGATTAAAAATTGATATAGGGAAATAGTTGCCAAACATAAATATAGAGTGATTTATAAAATCCAAGAAAATACTGTATACATAGTTTCTATATTCAAATATAAAGATAAATTTTAGCTTTACATTCTAATAATATAACTATAATGATAATCTATAATCCCACATAGGACAAAAAACCAGTTTACTAAATAGAAACTATAATTTAGTTTCTTAAAATTAATTTATATTTTTTTAAATTTTTATCTATGGTTACTACTTTAAAAAAAGAATCTACATATATAAATGATGAATTATCTTTTGAAGAATTACTTGAAATAAAACATTCAAAACAAAATGAATTGTATCCATCAAATGTAGTAGATTTTATAATTGATACAAGAGAAAAATATGAAAAATAAATATATTGTTTTATATAGCAAAAAGGCTTTAAAATTTTTTCAAGTAGTTGATTTAAAACATGCAAAAATGATAAGAGATAAGATTAATCTTATATCCACTTGAAATATAAACAGTCTTGATATAAAAATCTTAGAACCTAGAAAATATAATTTTTATAGATTAAGAGTAGGTGATTATAGAATAATTTATGAAAAAGATGGTAATAAAATGATTATAACAATAATCAAAATTTGAAATAGATGAGATGTTTATAAATAATTTTAATTTTACATTCTAATGATATAACTATAATGATAATCCATAATTCCACATAGGGTAAACAACCAGTTTAAAAAAAGAAACTAAAACTTAGTTTCTTAAAATTAATTTATATTTAAAAATACACATTATGAATTTTACTATAAAATATGCCTTTGATATGGAGACAAGACAATATATAGCAGAAATACCTGAATTAAACTTATCTGATTATTGAGATACAATACAAGAAGCAGAATCAAATATAAAACAAACATTGAATTTATATTTTGAAGAAATTTTGAGCACTAAATTAAATACTAATAAAAAATTAGAATATGTTTAGTCCTATGAAACCTTGAGATATTATATCTATATTATTAAAAAATAATTTTGAGCTAAAAAGACAGACTTGAAGTCATAAAGTTTTTAGAAAAGATAGTAAAGTTGTAGTTGTACCATTCCATTGATCAAAAGATATACCAGTTCCAACTTTGAAATCAATTATAAAACAATCTTGATTGGATGAAATAAACTTTTTAAAATAAAAAATTACCAAAAATTTTAGCTTTACATTCTAATAATATAACTATAATGATAATCTATAATTCCACATAAACACACTCCCCTAATTAAGTTATTAATTTATTTTTTAATTATTAAAATATGTTAAGCAAAGAAGCAATAGAGGATTTAAAGATAGATTGTTCTTTTGAAGAAATTCAAAGGATACAGGAATCTTTAAAACATTTTGAAGATACTTGAGAAGCTTATGATATGGATGAGGCTTTTGAAATGGTAAATAAAGAGGTATTTTCTAAATATATGACAAATGTATAAAATAAAAATATTAAAGACTGCTAAAGATGATTTACAAGATATTTCCAATTATATTTCTTTAGACAATCCATTACAAGCCAAAATAATTATTGAAAAGATTTATTTAAGTATTACATATTTACAGTCTTTTCCTTATTTATGAAAAGAAAGAAAAGATTGACTTAGAGAGATAGTTGCAAAATACAAGTATAGAGTTTTTTATAAGATAAAAAATACCACTATTTACATAGTTTCTATTTTTAAATACAAAGATGCTTTTTAATTTTTATAACTCCTAAAAATTACCAAAAATTTTAGCTTTACTTTTTAACAAAATAACTACAATAATAACATACAATTCCACATAAAAACAACCCCCTAATTAAGTTATTAATTTATTTTTAATTTTATTTTATTTTATTTTTTAAATTTTCTTGTATGAAACAAAAATATTATACTCAAGAACAAGCTATCGCTCATTGTGATGTTACAGTAATGAAAGCAAAAGCAGAACTTGTCCAAGAAATAGCTACTGAAAAAAGTTTCATAAAATTTAATTTTTAATCTTAAATTTATGCCAAAAGTTTTAGATAAAGATAGTAAAACAGTTATAGTAAAATT
>CAYRGR010000016.1:0-11175 GCA_964423755.1 uncultured Candidatus Peribacteria bacterium | reverse complement strand
TGTTGAGATATTGACTGTTGAGATATTGACTGTTGAGATATTGACTGTTGAGATATTGACTGTTGAGATAAGGCATTGCCTTATCTGTACGAGGAGGAGTGAAGATTGATAATAGATTTTGATTTTTCATATTGAGTGATTTAGTAAAAAAATATTACTAATATTATAGGCAAAAAGATAGAAAATCAAAAAAAAAGAAAGAGAAAAGAATGATATTTTATTTTTTATTATTTTATAACAAAATCCAAATAATTATCTTTATTAATTAATTTAAATTCACTTCCCTTGTAAGTATTAAGAAATATAGTAGGAGTTTTGGATTTTTCTTTGGAAAATTTAAATTCATAAGCAAAAAGCTTAGAGTCATATTCTTCTATATAATCTATTTCTTTTTGATCGTAAGTTCTCCAAAAATAAGTATTTCTATAAAGATTATTATTTTTTAAATATTTTAATCTTTCTATTATCAAAAAATTTTCCCATAAAGCTCAGATATCTTGTCTAAGATTTAAACTATTATATCCTTGTATAAGACTGTTTCTAATACCAAGATCAAAAAAATATATTTTTACTCATTTTGTTATTTCATTTCTTATATTTCTCGAAAAACTATTTAGCTTAAAAATAATAAATGCCTGTTCTAGAATATCGATATATTTAGCAACTGTAATATGATTTAATCATAATTTTTGTCAAATTTCATTATAATTTACTTCATTTCATATTTGGAAAGCAAGAAGCTGTAAAATACTTTTTACATAACTTGATTTTTTAATTCATTCAAATTTAAAAATATCTCTATAAAGATAATCTCCAGCTAAAAGATTTAATTTTTCAATTACCTCATTTTGTTTAGCCAAAAACATTTCTGGATATGATCAATAAATAATAAGGCGTTCTAAATTATCATTTATCCAAAAATTATCATATTGTTTTTTTAACTCTTCAATACTTAGAGGATAAAGACAAAATTTATAATTTCTTCATGTCAAAGGCTCGTTTAATTTATTTGCAAGATCAAAACTACTAGATCAAGTAGCTATAAATTGCTTTTTTGGAAAATGTTCTACAAGTATTTTAAGAATCTTTCAGATATTAGTTATATTTTGAGCTTCATCAAAAACTACTAAATCAAAATCTTCAAAATTAGAAATTATCCTAGATAGATTTTTGTAATCCAACATTTCTTGATTCGAAAATAGATCACAATTTACATATTTTGTTTTTACTCATTTTTTATCAAAATCTTCAAATATTTTTTTTACTAGAGTAGTTTTTCCTACCTGTCTAGCACCATAAAGAATAATAATTTTTCATCCAAAAATTTTTTCTACTATCTGATTTTCCAATAATCTTAATATCATAATAACAAAATTAATATTAAATTTGTTATTAGTTTATAGATTTTTTCAAAAAATGCAAAAAAAATTTAAAAAAAAGAAATAGAAAAGAATTTTTGATATTTTATTAAAACATGTATAATATATTCAAACTAAATTAATTTAGTCTATTTTAAAGGATTTTAAAATTTATCCTTGCGAATGCGGGGATCAAAATTTAGGAAAACTAAATTTACTTTGGTATAATAAAAATTAATTATTAATTTATAAAATATGAAAAAAAGAATACTTACTTGAGATAGGCCGACAGGTCCTTTGCATATTGGTCATTATTTTTGATCTATTAAAAATAGGGTTGCTTTGCAAGATGAATATGATTCTTTTATTGTAATAGCTGATATACAGGCATTAACTGACAATTTTAATAATCCAGAAAAGGTAAGAAAAAATGTTTATGAATTAACTATGGATTATTTGGCATCATGAATGGATCCAAATAAATCTACTATATTTATTCAATCATTAATTCCAGAAATAGCAGAATTAACTATATTATACTCTAATTTAGTTACAATTTCTAGATTACAACAAAATCCTACAGTAAAAGAAGAAATTAAACAAAAAAGAGAATTATTTAAAGATAGTGTAACATTTGGTTTTCTTGGTTATCCAATAAGTCAGGCTGCAGATATTACTGCATTTCAAGCAGATTTGGTGCCAGTATGAGATGATCAGCTTCCTATGATAGAGCAAACTAGAGAAATAGTTAGGAAATTCAATAATATTTATGGTCCAACTTTAAAAGAACCTTTAGCAAAGATTAGTGAATTTCCTAGAGTAAAATGACTTAATGGTGGCAATAAAATGTGAAAAAGTTTAAACAATGCTATATTTTTATGAGATTCTCCTGAAATCATAGAAAAAAAAGTAAAACAAGCTTTTACAGATCCAAAAAAAATAAAAATAGATGATAAATGACACCCTCAAGGTTGTGCTGTTTTTTATTATCATTCAATTTTTAATTCAAATGCTTTAAATATAATTGAAAATGAGTGTAAAAAATGATCAAGATGATGTGGACAATGTAAGACACAACTTTCAAAAAGTATAATAAATTTTTTAGCTCCTATAAGAGAAAAACGAATATTTTATGAAACAAAACCAAAATTAATAGAAGATATACTTATTGAATGAACAAAAAAAGCTAGACTTGTTGCAAAAGAAACCTTAGCATTAGTAAAAGAAAAAATGTTTTTAAATTATTTTTTAAAAAATTAAATTAAAAGCTTATCATGTCTTATAAAATAATTTATATAGATCCTATAAAAAGACCGTTATTTGAAATTATTAAAAGATTTATTGAGCCTGCATTAAAAGATAAGTTATTATTATTAAAATGTTTTTTAAAATTTGCAATTTTTTGATTATTTTGAATCTATAATGTTTATATAGCAAAAGAAATTACTCATTCTTTAGAGATTTTAAATAAAACTTTATTTACTAATTTATTTTTATTTTATTTAGTTTCAGTTATTATATATTATATTATTAATCATATTGCCAAAAATTGGTGATGGGCAGAAATGAATTATGAATTAATAAAATATATTCATCAAATTTATATTAAAAAATTTATTTCATTAGATAATAATTCTGTAGAAAGTATTTGAACGTGAAAAATGATATCAATTTTAGATAAAGGTATAGACTCTTGGAAAAGTATTATTATTGAAGGCATAAGTAGTGGTACTAAATTATTAATAACTTTAATTTATGCTATTTATATAGTACTATCTTCCTCAATAATTTATTGATTTATATTTTTATTATTTTTTATTATTTTCCATTTTACAATTAAATATATTAATTCTTATTGTATAAAAACAAGAGCTTTTAGACATGAAATTATAAATGCATATACTGGACAAATAGTAAAAATTATTATGTCAAAATTTGAAATTTTACAAAATAATAAAATTTGAAGAGAAATTGAAATTTTAGATGATTATACCATGAAAGCAAAAGAACAAAATTTGAAAGTTAATCAATATTTATATTATATGTTTATTGTAGCACAATTTACGATATCATTATTTTTTATTCTTGCTTATTATATAATTTGATTTTGAATTTTTGATCATTTATTTTCAATTTCAGATATTGTAGGCCTTATTGCTCTTATAGTTTTATTAAATTGAAATGTTCTTGAATATGTTGATTTTTATAAAACCGCCACTCAAGAATTTACACAAGTACAAAATTTATGGGATACTTTTGATAGAATTAAACAAATAAAATGATATAATACATGATTAAATTTTATATATAAAAGATGAGATATTAAAATAGACAATCTTACTTATGGTTATAAAGAAGATAAAGTTTTTAAAAATTTTAATTTGGAAATAAAAGGATGATTAAAAACTGCTTTTGTATGAGTAAGTTGATCTGGTAAATCTACTTTAGTAAAATTAATTGCTGGTTATTTGCATCCAGAAGATGAATGAAATATAATTATTGATGGTCAAAATTTAAAACAAGTAAAATTAAAATCTTATTATCAAAACATATGATATCTAACTCAAGATCCTTCTGTTTTTGATGGTACAATATTAGAGAATCTTACTTATTGAATACATAAAACTTTGTCTTTAAAAGAAATTAAAAAAATGATTAAAATGGCTGAATGTGATTTTATTTTTGAATTTAAGGATTGATTGGATACAGAAATATGAGAAAGATGAATTCGTTTAAGTTGATGACAAAGACAAAGACTTGCCATTGCCAAATTGTTTATTAAAGATCCAAAAATTATTATTCTTGATGAACCCACATCATCTTTAGATAGTTTTTCTGAAGAAAAAATATCCATTGCATTAAAAAAGCTTTTTAAATGAAGAACAGTTATAGTAGTAGCTCATAGATTACAAACCGTAAAAGAAGCAGATAATATTATTTTACTTCAAAATTGAAAAATTATAGAAAAATGAACTCATAAAGAACTTCTTAAGAAAAAATGAATATATTATAGAATGATTGAACTTCAAAGTTGATTTTAATTTTTTTCTAAAATTAAATTTTCATATTTTGCCATAACTTCAAAATCATTTTGGTTTTTGTGATCAAATCAAAGTATGTGTAAAATAGAATGAATTAATAATTTATAAAATTCTTCTTGTATAGTAATTCAATATTCTTTTGATTGAGAAATAATTTTTGTAAAAGACATAATAATTTCTCAAGCAATATCTGATTTTTTTAATTTAGAAAAATCATCAAAGTAATGAAAGCTTAATACATCTGTTGATTCATTAATTTTTCTATATTTTTTATTTAATTTTTTAATTTCAGAATTAGATAAAAAAATAATATTTAAAGTTCAGTTTTGATCTTTTTCTATATTTTTTGAAATTTGACTAAAAATTAAATTTATATTTTTTTTAGATAAACTAATTTTTTCAGGTAAATTATAAATTTTATAATTAAACATATGCTTATTTAAATTATATCCAATAAGATTTATTTTTTTAAATTAGACTAAGTTTTGTTACTAAAAAATATTCAAACAAATTTTGTGAGTATATTTTATGGTATTAAAAAATTTAATTTATTTCAAGATTATATTTATCAAGTCAAGTTTGTCTATAAAAATTCATTTTTTTATCACAATTTAAATTTTGAGATTTATAATCAAATTTAATATTAGAAGTTTTGCTAACTCATGTATTTAAATAAAATTTAAATATAGTGTAATTTGGATTAGAATAATCTTCTTTAATATTATTATTATATGTATTAATTAATTTGCTTCATGTAGGAGTTAATATTCTTACAAATTGTCTATTTTCTCATAATCATTGTATATTCATAAGCCTTTCTTGTTCTTTAATATCAGTAATTTTTATTTTCTGAAATAAATTTTTAATTTCATTTTTTTGAGTTTCTCAAAATCAATGCGTAGAGCTTAAATTAAAACTATTATATATTTCACATCATGAATTAGTAGTTGTAATTTCAAAATTTCTATATATATATCTATCTGATTTATTTCAAGAAATTGAAGTAAAGACAGGATATATCCAATTTCCATTATCATTTTTCCATTGATCAAAAATATTAAATGACTCAATAAAATTTTGAATTTCAGTTTCTCTAGAAGCTACGATTATTTCTCATTTTTTTAAATTTTCTAGTATAATATCTAAATATCACAAAAAATCCTTTTTTTCTATTAAATGATTTTCTAATTTATTAGTAAAACTAAATAAAATGTCTTTTGGTGATATTTTAGCGTTAAATTTGTTTTCTACTAATACTGACATTACTGCAGAAAAATTATTTTTAGTTATATCTATATTAATTTCATCCATATGTATAGGTCAATATTTTCACAAAAAATCTTCTATTACTTTTTGTGTAATACCAACAACTGTATTTAAACTTCATCATCAACCTTTTTCATAAAAGAAATTTATTTTTTTAACACTTTCTAAAAAACTAGGATCATAATTAGCATCTCTAAGTCAATGATTTGGAGAAATAATATTTAATCATTCAGGAGGAGTTTCTCTATATGGATAAATATGCCAATCATAATAATAAACATCTTTTTTATCATAATTAGTAATAATTCATTTATATAAATCTATAGTAATTACACTTCATGGAAATCATCAATTAGCCCTTATTTCATCTTTATTTTGATTTAAAATTAAGTATTTTTGAGGTTTTGAATCTCATAAAATTTCATAAATAATATTTTTATTTTTTACAAAAAATGTAAGATAGTTTTGTAGTTCTATAAGATTATTAATATTATTTTGAAGTTTTAAATCCAAAGATTCATTATTTAATGTTTTAATTTCTTTAAAATAATTAATAACAGATGATAATTTATTTTGAATTTTTATAATATTTCATTCTTGATATTTTATAAAATCAGTTATTTTTATATTTTTATATTTACATAAATAATTATCATCTTTTTCTGTACAAGTATTTAAAGCTAATTTATCAAAATCTAAGTATATATCTAATCAAATTAAAGCTATTTCAGAAATTATTTTTCATCATTTAATTACATTATTTCCTAATTCAACATATTCGTTTTTATAAAATATATTATTTCAAAATAAATTAATTGGAGCGAAAATAAAAGAAATTAAATTAAATTTATTTTTTGTTTTTAATAGTTGTTCTTTTAAATTTTTTGTATCGGAAAATTCTTTTAAATTATAAAGATTTTGATATTCTTTAAAAATTGAGTTATAAATATAATTTTTTATTCATATTCAAAATATAATAAATGATCATATAATCAACATTAAAATAAATCATGTTTTCATTCATAATAGCCATGATTTTATAATATTTTTATTATTTATTTGAATAAGAGGCTCGTTTGTTTTTCGGATCTTATTTATTATTTTATTTAAATTTAAAATTTTATTATTTTCTTCAAAATCTTTTTTTACATCAAGTATTTCATTATTATTGTTAGTATCGCTAGATTTCAAATCTTCACATAAATTAATAGGATTTGAATGCAACTTTTTATTTTTTAAATAAATTAAAGTTTTTAAAAAAAATGATTTATTCTTTTTAAAAAGATCATCAAATCTTCTATCTTTTATTTTAAATATTTTAATTTTTTTTGGTTTTCTTATATCTAAAAAAATATTGTTTAATTTATTAGAAATATCTGTAAATACTTTTTTTTGATTTAAAAAAATAGCTTTAACTTTAATTTTTGGAAAAAAATTATTTAAATGAATAAAACCATTTTTTACTCATTCTTCACTTTTTTGAATATCATTTAATATATTATTTTTCATTTTCTTGTATTTAATTTTAATTAAACCAAGTATCTAGACTTTCTAAAGCATTTTCTGCTGCTTTTTTTTCTGCCTTTTTTTTACTAGATCAAAATCATTGTCATATTAATTTTTCATTAAAATATACTCAAATATCATAAGTTTTATTATGGTCCAATCAAGATTCATTTATTACTTTATAATCAGGAATAAAATTATGTTTTGATTGTATTAATTCTTGCAATTTTGATTTAGGATCTATATGTAGGCTATTTTTTAATATTTCATCTAATGTAGAAAAAATATATTTTTCTATAAAATTTTTTGTAAATTCATAACCAATATCAATATATAATACTCACAAAAAAGCTTCTAAAGTATTTGCTAATATATAAGGGTTATTATTTCATCAAACTAGATATTCTCATTTTGATAAAATTAAATAATTATTAAAATTTAATTTAAGACTAATCAAAGATAAGTTTTTTCATTTTACTAAAGCACTTCTTAAATCAGTAAGTTCTCATTCTTCCTTTTCTGGATATTTAAAAAATAACAATTCTGTTATTACTAATTCTAAAACAGCATCTCAAAAAAATTCAAGACGTTCGTTATTTTCTTTAAAATCTGTTGTTTTTTCATTTAAAATAGATCTATGTACAAATGCTTGTATATAATAAGATATATTTTTATAAGGAATTTCAAGAAAATTTAGAAGTATTTCTAATCTTTCTTGGAACTCCTTATGATTAAATTTTAAAATTTCTCACATAATTTGTTTTGTAAAAAGAAATAAGTTTTTTGTGGTTTAATTTTTTTTATTTCGCTTTTTATGATATCTTTTTTTTCTTTTATTGAATTTAATACTCAATTAACAAAAATCCTGCCATGATCATCAGAATAAATTTTAGTAATCTCTAAGGCCTCATCAATAGATACGTTTATAGGAATTTTGTCACATTTGATATATAAAATTTCATATATTGATATAAAAATCGGAATAATATTAATTATTGACATAGACTTTATATTAAAACGAGGAGCAAATTTTTCAACTATATAAATGAATTCCTTTTCTTTTTTAATAATTCAATCAAATAATTCATCGAAATAAACATTATCTATAATGTTTACAAAATCTTCTTCAAAAAAATTTTGTACAAAATAATCTTTATTAAAAGTATTATTAAGATATATTTTTGAATATAAAGCTTGAAATAAACATTTTCTTGTTTTATGACGTGAAATTTTTTGCATAAAAATAATGGTAAATTAAAATTTATGTTTTTATACTTAAGTAAAATTGTTTAACAGTCTCACTATAGCGAGACCTAGTTTAATTTAAAGTGTTTTTAAAAGAAAAAACCAATTCTTATTAGGTATATAAACATTTTTATGCTTTGATCTTAGTAACTTTTTTTGTTTTTCAAGTTTTAATAATTTTATTATTTTTATACTCTCAAGTTATAGGTGACGCAAAATGAGATAATCATATAGCATTACCAGATTTATCATATTGTAATGATGTTTTATTTAATAATTTTTTTGCTGTAATCTTAGTCCAATTAGTAGTTCTAATCTTAGTTTTAGATTTAGATGTTTTTTTCTTTGGTGAAAATGTCATAAAATAATAATTAAGAATTAAAAAATTAAATTTTTATACTCAAGCAAATTTGATTTATAATCTAATAAATAATATACTCAAGTAAAATTGTTTGACTTTTTTATGGTAGCAAAATCTAGTATAATTTAAAAGGTTTTAAAAAAGAAAAAACTGAAAACCAATTTTTATTAGGTATATATTTAATTTATGTTAAAATTAAAATCAAATTTTATTAAGTAAAATTAAAGAATTTCTTAAATGAGATTAAAATATACTTCCTTACAATCGTCTATTAATTTAGTTTTTTATAGTAAAATTAATTATTTAAGTAATTCTTAAAAATAAAAACGTAAAGGGATTTTATTTAAAAAATTACAAAAAGCAAAAATTTCTTATCATTTTGCATATTTTAAAATCTTTTTTATTTTTTAATTTTTTTTTATATAATAAATATGTTTTTTAATTTTTAATAAATTTTATGAAATTAATTCTTTTATGATCACCATGAGTTGGTAAGGGTACAATAGCAAAATTACTTACAAAATATTATAATTCTGTACAAATTTCTACTTGAGATATTCTTAGAAAAGAAGTAAAAAATGGTACTCAATTATGAATTGAAGTTAAAAAATATATAGATAAGTGAGATTTGGTTCCAGATAATATTATAGAAAAAATAATAAAGTCTAAATTTTTAAAATTAGATTTTACAAAATGATTTTTATTAGATGGCTTTCCTAGGACAATTAATCAAGCAAAAAAATTGAAAACAATTCTTGAAAAACAAAAAATTTCTCTTGATTTTGTAATAAATTTACAAACAAATAAAGAAATAATTTTAGAAAGATTAATAAATCGTCGTACTTGTGTAAATGAAAAGTGTCAAGCAATTTTTAATTTAAAATCTATAGATATGTTACCAAATATAGATAATACTTGTACAAAATGTTGAAGTCTTGTAGCACAAAGATCAGATGAAACTATAGATACTATTAATTTTCGATTAGAAACTTATCAAAAAAAAACGGTACCATTAATAGAATTTTATGAAAAAGAAGGAATACTTAAAAATATTAATTTTTTGAACAGTGATGATGTTATGAGTAGTATTATAAATTTATACAAAAATAAATTAGTTGACTTTCGTATTAATGAAATAGTCTAGCTTTTTAAATAAAAATATTATATAAATCAGATTTGTTGAGTTATATAATTTAATGAAAATAATTTAACAATCTCGTAGTAGTGAGATTTGGTCTAATTTAAAGAAAAAACCGAAAACTAAATTTGATTAGGTATAAAATATTAAATTAATAATTTTTAAAATTTACTTTATTTATATGAAATCTCTTGTAATTTTTTATTCTTTTACTCAAAATACAAAATTTATTGCTGAAACTATAGCAAAAAATATTGATGCTGATTTAATGGAAATTAAACCAATAAAAGATATCCAAAATAAATGATTTATGAAATATATTTGGTGATGAAGACAAGTCTTTATGAAAGAAAAGCCTATCTTATATTCATTTGATAAAAATCCTAATGATTATGATTTAATTTTTATTGGTACTCCAGTTTGGGCATTTAGTTATGCTCCTGCATTTAATTCTTTTTTTGATAAAATAAAAATAATAAATAAAAAAATTGCCTTATTTTCTTGTTCTGGATGAATGGTAGGACAGACTTTTAAATTAATGAAAAATCAATTAAGCCAAAATGAAATCATATCAGAAAAGAGTTTTATTGAGCCACTAAAAAGAGATATCGATCAAAATGAAATAGAAGCAAAAAAATGGTCAGAAGAAATAATTGATAATCTTTAAATTTATGACAAAAAAACAAGTAAATAAAAAAAGACATAAAATTACTATTTTATATTTTATAGCTATACCAATTTTAGTGATAATCATATTTTGATTTTATTCTTATTTTAAATGAAATATTTATGATGAAAATTTTTTAAGAGTTTTAATTGATAATTTATTTTTACCTTTTTATGCAGCCTTATTTTGAACTATATTTAAATTTTTTTTAGAGCAAGAAGATGATTCATTATCTAAAATTTATAAGATACAATTAACTTTTATATTCTTTTGTGTTTCTTTAATAATTACTTTAAAATTAATTTTTATTCATTATTTTTAAAGTCGATAAGTTATTTTTTTCTTGACTTAATTTATTTTTTTTATATTATACTAGCACACTAGTATGTAATATTTATTATAATGGATAAAAAATATCTTGATTCTTTTATAAAACAAATGTCAGCGTTTAAATCAGAAAAAGAATTAAAAGATTTTATCGAAGCTATTTTTACATCTAAGGAATTACAACAGATACCAAAACGACTTGAGATTATTAAATTATTGAAGCAAAATATTCCTCAACAAATTATTTCAAATAATCTAAAAGTTGG
>CAYRGR010000015.1:0-11605 GCA_964423755.1 uncultured Candidatus Peribacteria bacterium | reverse complement strand
AAGATTATGTAATATGAAATTTTTTAGATAATGAAATTGAACATTATAATATTGGGAATCATTCTTGATTATCAGAAGATGAATTATATGTTCCTTTAATTTATAAAAAATATTAAAAAATTTAATTTCAAATAAAAGAGCTTATTTTAAGCTCTTTTATTTTTTTCTTTACTTTTTCAATATTTTTCTTTACTCAAAGTTTTATAAAGGGGGTACATTATTTTTTAATTTTAAATATATGAGTATATATACTAATACTTTACGAAATAGTAAAGACATAGAAAAATTTTTTGAAAAAATGAACTCTTCTATCTTAGAGTCTGATAAAATTAAAAATAATCTAGAAAATACTCCTCAATTAATTTGAGAGATATCATCTTCTTTAAAATGTAAAAAAACGTCTGAAATTACCAAAATGGATAAAAAAACTGAAATAGATGATTTATTTGTTAACAATGGTAATTTAGAAAATGTTGCTAAATTGGTTTGAGATATAACATTTAAAGTATTAAAATGTTTAATGGACAAGAAGGCTATAATAAACTCTAATATTGATTTTAAAGAAATTAAATCTTCTTTTGAATTTAAAAAATTTCCTGAAAATTGAAATAGAAAATTGGATTTTGTAAATGATGTTACAGAAAAATGACCTGTAATTAATTCTTGATCTCCAAATTATATCTGACAAATGCTCCCAGCTTTAAATATACCTGCAATTATTGCAAATCATATTGCTACAATATTAAATCAAAATCTTATTGCAGAAGAAGTTGCTCCAATTTTTACTCAAATGGAAAATCAAGTTATTTGATATTTATCAGATATTATAGGTTATAATAAGGAAGAGTCTGGTTGATCAATAACATCTTGATGAACCATTGCTAATCTTACAGCCATGCTTGTTACTAGAAATACTATTCTTAAATGAGCAGAGGAAAAATGAATTCAAAAAGCTTTAGAAGAATACAATAAAGATAATAAGACGACCTATGAAGATATTGAATTATTCGTATGAGAAGATGCTCACTACTCTATAGAAAAACTTGCTTGATATGTATGAATTTGAAGTGAAAAAATTAAAAAAATTCCTTATGATAGATGATTTGAACTTGATACTAAATTCTTAAAATCCGAAATAGAAAAATCAGAAAAAAATAAAAAATTAATACTTTGAATTTTTATAACAGCTTGAACAACAGAAAAATGACATATACATGATATTGATTGAGTTGTTAATGTTGCAAAAAATATCTGACAAAATTGAAGAAAAATTTATGTACATGTAGATGCTGCACATTGAGGATGATTTCTTGTAGATGAAAAAATAAAAGAGGAATATTTTAAATCTATAAAAGAAGCAGATTCAGTTACTATAGATGGTCATAAAATGTTTTATACTAATTATTCTTGCTGATGAATTATTTTTAAAGATAAAAAATCATTGAATAAAATAAAACATTCTGCTAAATATATTATTAGTAACGATTCTTTAAATGAAAATCATTGAGCATATACAATAGAATGATCTAGATGAACATGATGAGTATTTCAATTATGGTCATCTATAAAAAGTTTTTGAAAAGATTGATATAAAAAATTAGTAAATAAAACTATTGAAAATACTCAACTTTTTAAAAAGTTATTGGAACAAACTAAGGATTTTGAAGTGCTATCTTGAGACTCACCATTAAATTTAATTTGCTTTAGATTTCATCCAGAAGGAATAAATGACGAAAATGAATTAAATTCTATAAATGTTAATTTAAAAAAAATACTTTTTAAAGATTGAGAATATTATGCTTGAGATACTGAAATTGATGATAAAAAATGTTTTAGATCAGTATTTATGAATTATAATATAACAGAATCTGATCTTGCTTGATTTATAAAAAAAATAAGAGAACTTTATGAAAGTATAAAAATCTAATATTAAACAGTTAAATTATTACCTAAACTAATTATTATGACAAATAATTTAAGAATAAATACATGAATCAATGTACTTACAGATTGGGAAAAAGATCTTTCAAAAACAATCAATGATCCTCAAATATTAATAAATTCTATTAAAAATAGACTTAATAATATTATTAGTAAAAATGAAGATTCTTCAAATGATTTATTGGATAATCCATTAAATTTAGAAATATATAATAGTATTACTGATAGTCTAATAAAAAATTTAAATGCCCAAAATCCAAATGATAATAGGATTTTGAAGTATTTAAAAATGCCAGATCTTACTAGACTTGATTGATCAATATTAAAATTAATTACAGAAAAAATTGTAAATATGGATATTTTTAAAGATTTTGATCTTATTAAGACTCCAGAGATAGTACCTACTTATTGATCATTTGATTTATTTGATTTTCCAGAAGATCATCCAGCAAGATCAAGATCAGATACTTATTTTGCAAATGATCAATATATTCTCAAAACTCACACTACAGTTATGTGGTATTACTATTTTTTTAATGAATTAATTAGAAAAAAATTAGAAAAAAATTGAGAAGTAAAATCTTTAAGTTTTTGAAAAGTATATAGAAAAGATGAAGTAAATAGCAAACACTATCCTGTTTTCCATCAAATAGATGGTTTATATATGTGCGAAAAATCAAAAAAAATTATTACAAAAGAAGATTTAGAAAAAATATTAATAGAAATTGCAAAAGAAATTTATTGAGAAAATATTGAATATCGAATTAATATTGATATCTATCCTTATACAAATCCTAGTTTAGAGATGGAAATCAAGTATTGAGATGATTGGTTAGAAATATTATGATGATGAATAGTTGCTCCATGAGTTTTAGAACATCATTTAATAGATTCATCAAAATATAATTGATGGGCATTCTGATTTTGAGTCGATAGACTTGCAATGATAAAAAAATCAATTCCAGATATTAGATTAATTTGGTCTGAAGATCAAAGAATTACAAAACAATGGTGAGATTTAATTATTCCCTATCAAGAAGTAAGTAATAAACCATCCACTTATAGAGATATTTCTTTTATTATTGATAAAAAAATCAATTTGAATAATTATTATGAAATAGTAAGAGATGAATGATGAGATCTAATTGAAGAAATTAAGCTTTTAGACCAATATGAAAATGATAAGAAATTTTGACCAGATAAAAAAAGCTATACGTTTAGAATTGTTTATAGATCTTTTGATAGAACCCTAAGCAATGAAGAAATTAATTCTATTCAAAGATCTATTAGGGAAAAAACTTCACAAATGCTTAATGTAATATTGAGATAAATAATGACAAAATTATTTCTTAAAAAAATTTATAAATATGCTATCTAGTATTTTATCTAATAAAATTAATACTGCTATCGAATTTAATATATCAAATTTTATTAAATGATGAATAAAAAAATTAGAAGAACGTTTTTTGATATGAGAAAAACTTCTTGATGAAAATCTTTTACCCCTACATGGTTGTTTTAGCAAAGAAGGAGTTGCTATTATTTGAGCCTCTGGTTCTGGTAAAACATATTTAGCAAATAAATTAGGTCTTAATATTATTTCAAATGATTTTGCTATAATGCAAGAAGATTGAAAATTTTTTTGTTTAGATATTTTAAATTATAAGAAAAACAAAAAAACTAATAATGATTTTGAAACAACTAATCAAAATTTTAAAAATCTCAATACGGACAGAGTAATAGAAAAAATTAATACAATATTTTTACTTACTGAAGATCTAGATGATGAGCGTGATTTATGGAGACCAACAGAAGAAGAAATTATAAACATTATTAAAAATTCTCATCCAAATTATTTAAATAAATCTTCTTATACACTTGAAAGTTCTCTAATAAAAACTATTTTTGCTAAAAAAAATATAATAGCCATAAATAAAAAAAGTACTCGTAACTCAAATATTATTAATACTATTTTAAAAAAAGAATATACGAATCTATCTTCTTCGATATTAAAAGTTAATTTTATATGATTATGAAGAGTGACAAAAGATGTTATTTCAAAAATAATTTCATCTGATCAAAATTATAATATTGGTATTTATTCTAACAATAATGCTAGAGCAGATGTAATAATAAGAGATTATCGTAGTTGTTCATCAATTGTAAATAATGTTAATAAAAAAGTAGAGCTTATTTTAAA
The DNA here is from genome assembly GCA_964423755.1 of uncultured Candidatus Peribacteria bacterium. Taxonomy (GTDB): domain Bacteria; phylum Patescibacteriota; class Gracilibacteria; order BD1-5; family UBA2023; genus CAYRGR01. The sequence goes on along the minus strand of CAYRGR010000015.1, from coordinate 7,464 downwards.
TTGGGAAGAATTATTAAACACAGATTTATTAGTTTATGCCACAAGTACTAATAAAAAAACAAATATAATTATGGCAGAAAATGAAAGAATGTCTAAAAAAGAATCAAATGAAGAATTTATTAAAGTTTTGTCAGATAAAATAAAAAAAATAGGATTTTCTTGAAACATTCTAATGTTAACAAATCCAGTAGAAGAATTGTGTAAAACTTTATATAAAGAAAGTTGAAATAAAGATTGATCACCTAATCGTTTACTTAGTAATCAAATTATTTGAATTTGACCTTGACTTGATGTTTCGCGTGCAAAAATGATTTTAAATGATTCCTGAATTAAATATTGAAGAGTAATTTCAAAATGACAACATTGCTGACTTATAAATATTGAAGTATATGATATTAATAATAATTTTTTAGATGATATTTCACAGGAAATTACAAAACAAGTACAAAATGAATCAAAAAAACTTAGAGATTTACTTAAGAAAAGTTGAGCTTTGGAATATGAACAAAGAACAATTTATTGACCATCAGATGAAGTAATAACGTTAATTAAAAATTTTTGAAAATCAAAAGAAAGTATTTTTTCTGCTCAACAAAAAGATTGAATATTTTCTGCTGTTAGTAAACCTTTTAATATAATAAGTTAATACATATTACAATAGAGTTTAAAAAACTTAATCTATTGAATTTATTAAGTATAAAAAGAATAGTTTTAATAATAAATTAAGAACCTAGATTTAAAAAAATTAACAAAAAAACTTATTTTAATATTATGTTTGTATATTAATTTTTTAAAATTTTATGCAAAATTTTAAAAACCAATCTTACTATTACTTTTTTAAAAAATTTGAAGGATTGTTTTTTGATGTTTAAAAAAATATTATAAATCAACGAAAAATCCTTCAATTATTTTGAAGGATTTTTTGATAAATTATTTTTCTTTATTTTTTCAATATTTTTCTTTGAGATAAATCTTATAAATAGTTTACTTTAAAAATAATTCTTTAATATTTTTCTTTTGTATGGAAAATTTAATTTGAAAAAATAACATATGAGATTCTAAATGTCTAGTAGATAGAACAAAAAAACTCCTTAAAAATTCAGAATTGGTTGTCAATAATTCAAAAAATAGACTTTTTAAAATAATAGAAAATACTAATATAATAAAACAATTAAATAGTAAATTAATAGAAACTAGTAAATTTAACCAAAAATGACATTTTTCTAAATGTTATTATTTATGAGATTATATATTTAAAAATTTTAGTAATAATAATTTAAATAATGAAGAATTAAATAATTTATATTTAGGTTTTTTAGAATATAGAGAAGGTCTTAAGTCTCTTAATATTAATATACCAAAATCTATTTTTTCTGAAAAAATTAATGATTCTATGTCTATTTTGTTTGTTGATGAAAGAATTTCTGATTGAGTACATATTGATTTTGAAGATAAATTATTAAAATTTAATACAACAGAAGAAAATGTTTTAATAAATAATTTAAATACTATCATTGAAACATTACTTATATTTTGATCTATGCCTGATAATAGTATTAAAAAAAATATATGATTATTAAAATATTGAGTAGACTTTAAGCCTGGAAATATTGCTTTTAATAAAAATAATAAGCTCTATCTTTTAGATCTTTTTGTACCTAAAGTAAGATTATCTAATTGAGAAATTTTATACGTAGAAAATATTCATCAATTAAATAAATTAACTCTTGAATATATTCATTTTCATAAAGTTTGAATCCTTTATTGGTTTTATTATAAGACTAAACAAATTTCTTATAATAATGAAAAACTATTATTAATTTTACCTATTTTAAAAAATAAAATTGAACAAGCCATTATTAAAATATGATTACCAAATTCACATTTATATATAGAAAATTTAGATACTAATTATAAAAAATTACCAGAAAATATTTTACATTATAAAAAATTGTAATTTAATTTCAGTTAGTCTATAAATATAATATAGATATTATATACGATAAATTAAATTTTAATAAAGAAAAAGTTTTAACTTAAAAATTATTTAATTATTTATTATAAAATGATAAAACATATTGCCTTTGATTTTGATAGAACTATTTGAACTACAAAAGATCTTTCTATTGTTACTCTTAAAGCTATTTACCGTAAATTATTCAATAAGAGAGCTCCTATTATTAAATTTAATAAATTAATGGGATTAGCTGTAAAAGATAAATTATATCATTTAGATAATATAAATTGAGCTATACTTTATGAAGAATGGAAAGATTTTTATTGAAAAAATTATTGTAATTATTTAGAAACTTATGAAGGCTTAATTGAAACAGTAAAAATACTTTATGATAAAGATATAAATCTTTATATGCTTTCCAATAAAATAGTTGAATTGATTAATATTTGACTTAAAGAATTGAATATTTTACAATATTTTAAAAAAATATATTGACTTGATAATTTACCACAAACTAAACCATCTAAACAAGTAATTCCATATGTTTTAAATCAAATTAATTGAAAAAAAGAAGAATTTATGCTTATTTGAGATTCCCTTATTGATTATAAAACATGTGAAAATACATGAGTGAAATTTGGACTTGCAAACTGGTGTGGTAAAGATTCGAAAAATGTTATAGATTTAAAGCCTGATTATATTTTTAATAAACCTATAGATATTTTAAATATTTTTTAATTTTATTTTATATGAAAAACATAACTCTTCCTTGATCCAAATCGATCACAAATAGAGACTTAATTTTAGCTAGTTTAGCTTCTTGAAAAAGTAAATTAAGATGATTTTTGGAATCCGAAGATACAAAATATATGATAGAAGCATTAAAGCTTCTTGGAATTTGAATTAATATTAATTGAGAAGAATTAATAATAAATTGATGAATTGATAAAATTTCTTGAAATTGAAAAGAATTATTTCTTTGAAATTCATGAACGTCAGTTCGTTTTTTAACTAGTTTAGCAATTTTAAATACAGTTTGAAATATTACCATTACTGGTGAAGAGCGCATGAAAGAACGCCCAATAAAAGATCTTTTAGATGGAATTTCTCAATTATGAGTTAAAATTGAGTCAAACAATTGATTTTGCCCACTTATTATTAAATGAAAAAAAGAAATTAATAAAAATTATATTAAAATAGATGGATCATCTTCTTCTCAATATTTTACTTCTTTATTACAAATAGCTCCACTTTTAAAAAACTGATTGATACTTGAGGCTGAATGAGACCTTGTTAGTAAACCATATATTGATATTACAATTAATGAAATGAGTAAGTTTTGAGTTGAAGTAAATAATTTTCTATACAAAAGATTTGAAGTAAAACCTCAAAAGTATATACCTGTAAATATGAATATTGAATGAGATGCTTCAGCAATGTCATATATAGCTGCCTATATAGTTTTGCATTGATGAGAAATTAAAATTAATAACATCTGAATAAATACTAAACAATGAGATTATAAATTACTTGATATTCTTGCGATATTTTGACTTAAATATTCAAATAATAATTGTACGACAATTTTAAAAGCACCCTGAATAAAAAATATCAACTTATGAAAACATAATAATCTTAAAATTGATTTTGAAGCAATGCCGGATGTAAGTCTTACCTTTATGATACTAAGTATCTTTTTACCTGGAAAAACTTATATAACTTGACTTCAAACTCTTAATTTAAAAGAATCCAGAAGAATAGATGCCATGAGAAATGAGATTATTAAACTATGAGTCAAAGTTTCATCTGACGAAAATTCAATTAAAATTTGAGAATTTAAAGATTTTCAAGACAATAAGATTATTAATATTGAAACTTATAAAGATCATAGAATTGCAATGTGTTTTTGAATACTTAATACTTATATCTGAAATTTAAATATTTTAGATAAAGATTGTGTAGCAAAAACATACCCAAATTTTTGGGAAGATCTTAATAAAATTGAATTTTTAACTCTTAACTCTTAATTTTATGAACACTCTCTGAACTATTTTTAAAATTACAACCTTTTGAGAATCTCATTGAGAGGCACTTGGTGTTGTTATTGATTGATTGCCAGCAAATTTTGCAATCGATTTTGAAAATATTAAAAAAGAACTTGGAAGGAGAAAGCCTGGACAGAGTAATATTACGACTCAAAGAAAAGAAGATGATGAAAATTTTGAAGTATTATCATGAATTTTTGAATGAAAATCTACAGGACATCCAATAACTATAATAGTAAAAAATTCTAATCAAAAATCTTGAGACTATGAAGATATAAAAAATATTTTTAGACCAAATCATGCAGATTTTACTTACTTCAAAAAATATTGAATAAGAGATTATAGATGAGGCTGAAGAAGTAGTGGCAGAGAAACAATTTCTCGAGTTATGGCATGAGCAATTGCAAAACAATTTTTAAAAGAAAAATTTTGAATTGAAATTTTTGCTTTTACAAAAAAAGTATGAGAGTTTGTTGCTAAAAATATAGATTTTGATTTTATAGAAAAAAATATTTTAAGAACAGCCGATAAAGAAGTCGCACCTAAAATGATCGAGTATATAGAAGAAATAAGAAATGATTGAAACAGTATAGGATGAATTATTGAATGTAATACGATAAATGTGCCAGCCTGACTTTGAGAACCAGTTTTTAATAAAATAAAATCAATATTAGCTTCGAGTATGTTGTCCATTTGATGAGTCCTTGGCTTTGAATATTGAGCTTGATTTTGAATTACCGAATTAACCTGAAAAACTTATAATGAATGATTTATAAATAAAAACTGAAAAATTTGTACTGAAAATAATAAATATGGTGGTATTTTGGGATGAATTACAACATGAGAGCCTATTATTTTTAGACTTGCAGTCAAACCAACTTCAAGTATATCTTTGACTCAAAAAACAGTTAACAAAAATGGAGAGCAAGTAGATATACAAATTAAATGAAGACATGATCCATGTATTTTACCAAGAATTATTCCTGTTATAGAAGCCATGACAGCAATTAATATTTTAGATTTACTATTAATAAATAATTCAAAAATAATTTAATTATAACTTTTTAATTTTTAACCATTATCAATTATGGACCAGCTTACAATATATAGAAATCAAATAGATAATCTTGATAAAGAAATAATTAAACTTTTGACTCAAAGATTTGAAGTAGTAAAACTTGTCTGAAAATATAAAAAAGACAATAATATAAAACCTTTGCAGCCTTGAAGATGGCAAGAAGTTTTGGAATCAAAAAAAGAATTAGCAAGAAAAAATTGACTTAGTGAAAATTTTATTGAAATCATTTGGAATAATATTCATGAATATGCTTTAAACTTAGAAAAATAAAATTTATTATTTAAATTTCAAAAAATGTTAACTCATATTGTAGATAATTTAATTAAAGAATTAAATACTAATAATCTTAAATTAACAGATATTTTAAAAAATCTTTTTCAAAATACTGAAATAAAACATAGACATGTAAATGATATAAGAAGAAATACTATAATTTGACAAATGACAAATGAAATTTTAAAAAAGTGCTGAAGTACAGAAAGATGTAAAATTTTAGCTATTTGAGATATAGAATATTTTTGAGATCTAAAAATAAAATGGGAAAAAATCATAAAAAATGCTTTATCTAAAGTAGATCCAAAAAATTTAGTTTGATATGATTTAAATGCTCAAGGTAGCCACAATTTAAGAAAAATTCTTGTTGATTATATGGATATTTATTACAATCTTAATTTATTAAATAAATCTATTATTAATGATATTATTCCAAGTTATTGAGGAATAGATTGATTTGTAACAATTTTAGAAACAATTAAAACTTTACATAAAGATCAAAAAATAAATTTTATTTATCCTGAAGCTAGTTTTGTGGCAAGTATTAAAATAGCAGAAAATATTTTATGAAAAGATAACTTAATACAAATACTCAAACCTTCTAAAAATAATTTTTTTATAACAACAAAACAAATTAAAAACTTGAATTTAAAAAAAGAAAATATAAATATTTATTATATTACACCAGTCTGAAATCCAACTGGACAAAAAATAGATAGTAAAATTTTTAATAATTTAATTAAAAATATTTCTAAAGAAAAAAATTCTATAATTATTTTAGATAATGTTTATATGGGAATTTTACATAATAAAATTTCTAAAGAAATGTTTGATAAGGTTTTTCTGAATTCCAAAATAATGAATAAAATTATTTTTGTTGAAAGCTTATCAAAAACTCTTTGAACCACTTGATTTAGGTTTGGTTGGATATGGACTTTTAATGATATATTTGCGTCAGAACTTAAAAGAAATACTATTTTAAAAAAAGCTTGATTTTCAAAAATACTTAATGAATTTGTAATAAATTTGCTTTCAAATTTAGATGAAATTAAGAAATTTCAAGATCAAACATATAATTTTTGGTCTTCACAAAGATTAAATTTTTTTAAATTTATAAAATTAAAACATTCTGATCTTTTTGATTTTAATTTAAGTCCAAAAATTAGTAGTAGAGAATGAATATATATTTTATTAAAAGTAAAAGAATGATTTAGTATTGAAGATATTTTTGCTAAAACCTGAATAATTGGAGTATGAATTAATTTAAGTGATTGATTATATATTCGTTATGCATTTTGAAATATAAATTATTATTAAAAAATTTTTAATTTATACCTAATAAGGGTTTTCTATTTTTTTCTTTTTAGAAACCCTTTAAATTAGACTATCCGCCAGCTGGCGGAGTCAAACAATTTTTTTAAGGTATAAGTATATTTTATTATTTTAATATTTAATATATTATGAAAAAGTTAAAAATAGTAATCATTTGATGAACTTCAAAATTTTGACAACTTTGGCAAAAATATTTTGAAAAAAAATGACATGAAGTTATTATTACTTCTAGAAATACAGAGCTTACGCCAAAAGAAGCAATAAAAATATGAGATATTATAATTTTTTCTGTAAGTATCAGGCATACAATACAAGTTATGAGAGATTTAATTCCTTATATAGAAGCAGATAAACTAGTAATGGATTTTACATGAATTAAAAAAGAAGCCACAAAAGAACTTGCAAAATATACTCTTTGAGAAGTTGTTGCAACTCACCCAATGTTTGGTCCTTGGGTTAAATCTATTAAAAATCAAAACATTGTTTATGATACTATAAAATCATGAAAAAAATGGAAATATATTTATAATCTTTGGAAAAAAGATTGAGCAAATTTAATAAAATTAACATCTAAAAAACATGATGAGATTGTTGCTATTTTACAATCTTCAGTTCATTTTATAAATCTTTTAATTTGACATATACTTAAAAAAACATGAATCTCTCCTAAAGATTTAGTAAAAATTTCTACTCCAAATGCCAGAATGCAACTTTTTATACTTTCAAGATTTTTAAATCAAGAAGCAAATTTATATATAGATATGCAGACTTTTAATACA
>CAYRGR010000014.1:0-11641 GCA_964423755.1 uncultured Candidatus Peribacteria bacterium | reverse complement strand
TAAAATCTATATATTGTTATATTTTTTTATATATAACCACTATATATTGTATTTTTTTTTAAAAAAGCAAATTTTTTTATTAAGTTTTTTTAAATTTTTTTTATGTTATATACAAAAGGTTTTTTAATATAAAAAATTTATTAAAATTAAAAATATTAATAATGGCAAGTTTATTTTTTCAAATTTTATATTTTGACTAAATATATTTTTTTACTAAAATTAAATTTATATTAAATATAATTTATTTTAAATGAAATGTATTAGCTGGAATGTAAATTGAGTTCGTTCAATTATTAAAAAATGATTTCTTGATTACATTAATAATGAAAAACCAGATATCGTATGATTACAAGAAATAAAAGCAGAAGCACATGAGGTTCCTATATGATTTGATTTAAATTCAATGTGATATCAATGTTTTTGGAATTCATCAAAAATTAAAAAATGATACGCTGGAACTGCAATTTTTACAAAAATTAAATCAATACAAACTATTTACGATATATGAATAGATATATATAATAAAGAAGGAAGAGTAATTACTACAGAATTTGAAAAATTCTATTTTATAAATGTTTATACGCCAAATTCAAAAAGAGAATTAGAAAGATTAGAATATAGACAAAACTGGGATAAAATTTTTTTAAATTTTTTAAAAAAATTAGAATTAAAAAAACCAATAATTGTTTGTTGAGATTTTAATGTAGCACACAAAGAAATAGACTTATTTTATCCATCACAAAATAAATGAAATGCTTGATTTACAAATGAAGAAAGAGATTGATTTTCTAATTATTTAAATAATTGATTTTTAGATACATATAGATATTTTTATCCAAATAAAGTATGATCATATAGTTGGTGGAGTAATTTTTGAAATAGTAGATCAAAAAATATTTGATGGCGTATTGATTATTTTTTAATTTCAAATATACTAAAATCTAATTTAAAAGATGCTTTTATAAGATCTGAAATATATTGATCAGATCATTGTCCTATCTGAATAGAAATTAATCTATAATTATTATTTTAATGAATTTTTATGTTAAAATTAAGCGATATAAATGTTATAATTAATAAAAAAGAAATTTTAAAAAATATTAATGTTTCTTTTAAAACATGAAAAACCTACTTTTTAGTATGAAAAAACTGAAGTGGCAAATCTAGTTTAGCTCTTAGTATAATGTGACATCCAGATTATAAAATAAATTCATGAAAAATTTTTTTTAAAAACAAAGATATTACAAATTTTTCTCCAGATAAAAAAAATAAATTATGAATTTTTTTGTCATTTCAAAATATTCCAGAATTACAATGAATTAAATTAATAGAATATCTTAGAGTTATTTATAATGAACATTTAAAAACAGAAAAGAAAATAAAAACATGATTAAGTTTATTTTTATTTAAAAAATTTATTACACCATTTTTAAATGAGTTTAAAATAAAAGAAATTTTTCTAAAAAGAGATTTGAATGTTTGATTTAGTTGAGGAGAAAAAAGAAAGATAGAACTACTTCAAATTGCTTTATTAAAACCAAAATATATCATTCTTGATGAAATAGATGCCTGAATGGATATAGATTCATTTAATTATATGATTGATTTTTTTAAAAAAATAAAAAGTAACAAAAATACATTAATTTTTATTACTCATAATTTTTTATTAGCAGATAAAATCTGAGTTGATGAAGTGTATGTTATGGAAGACTGAAAAATTAAATTTAAATGAGACAAAAAATTAATTGATAAAATTAAAAAAACTTGATTTATATGAACAAAATAAACTTTATATCTAATAAAAATTGGTTTTCGGTTTTTTTTTTTTTTTGAAACCGTTAAACGATTTTCATTATGTATATATGTTTATAAAAGTTTTTAAAAAAATTAATTCATTTAATTATTATTAAACCCAAATTAATCAAAGCTCGTGCAAAGCACGAGCTAATTTTGTTTTAAAGAATATATAATTTCAAATTAAAGAAAATTGAATTTACTTAATTATTAATTAATCAACGTAAATATATCATTTAATAGTATTATCATTTTTATTTACTCTTCTAATAGTTATTTCATTAATATATCTATAGTTCATATCTTTAACAATAATATCATTTCAATCCATATCTACCACAATTCATACGTGTCAATAATAAGGATTATATCATGCTCATTTAAATGATACTATAGCTCATACTGCAGGATCATTTCATGTAGGAACTCATTGAGCTTTAGCATTATTTAACCATTGATTAGCATTTCATCTCCATGTTACATTTTTGTTATTTGCTACAAAGTATGTACAATTTCACCATGCAAATCATTTTGAATTTCATGTATATTTTACTGCATATCAACTTTTTAATTTAGTTTTTTTATTAATAACAGCTTTTTTAGGATTAGCCTTTTTAATAATAACTGGTGGAATTATTTTTGATGCTCAAGGAATAATAAGTTGTTGTCATTTAATTAATTTTGTAGTAGAAGTTAATTTATTTTGATCATAAATAGAAGATGAGTTTACTTTAAATTTCTTTGCTATTGAATCAATAGTATCTCAATCTAAAACAATATAAACTACTCAAGTAACTGGTGGAATTTTAATAACTTCTCAAGTTTTTAAAATCCTATCTTTATTAAAATCATTAGCCCATAAAATAGAATTTATGCTTACATTAAACATATCTGCTATAGTGCTAAAAGAATCTCAATATTGAATTGTATAATATATAACATTATTAATTCCACTAATATCTCTATTGTTATCTATAATAGTTTCTGGTTTAATAAATCAAGAATCTTGTGAAAATAATTTCTCATCTTGTTTAGAATTCTCTCAATTATAAGCCATAATAATAGTAGACTCATCGTAATTTCAAACAGCAATTTCTTTTTCTATTCAAAAATCTCAAAAAGTAGGATATATAGGTAAAATTAATATTATTAATACTGAAAAAATTTTAAACTTTTTTAAAGCACTAATAATACTTCTTTTTTGTAAAAAAGAAGTATTTCTATAATGTCTTTTAAGACGATTTTGTATGTTAATTTTAAAATTCATTAATTTTTTTTATATAATAAAAATATTTAAAAATTTACCCGAGTTTTAAAGAAAGCTCTATAAACTTATAAATATTGGATTATGCTATATTTATGATTTCTAATTTTGTCATATATGGTCTAAATCATTTTGTACGAGAATATCTTTTTTTGGACTTCATTTTAAAGACTCTAATTTTTTCTCACTTATAATTATTTAAAACCTTTAATTCAACATTTGATGTTTCTATTAATGGAGTTCAAATCTTGATATTATCTCAATTTAAATCAGATATAAGTAATGCATTTGTTTTTATTATAGAATCTATTTCCATATTTTGGTTATCTGTTTCTATAATGTCTCAAACTTTTACTGTATATTGATTTCAACCTATTTCTATTACTGCTAACATATTTTAATATTATGTATTAGTATTATAAACGTTTTTTTAAAAAAAGTCAATTTTTTTGTATTTTTTTTAAAAAATAAAACGTGGCGATAGTGTATTCATTTTTATTATAATATCAAATTTTTTTATATTTTTTATACAAAATTGCTTTAATAAAGAGAGTTATTACTTACGTTGAACTATCTTAAATATTTCAAGAATATCTCAAACTTCTACTTTTATATCTCAAACAAAAGCTATTCAACATTCAGTTTTCTCTAACATTTCATGAACATCTGTAATTCAAGATTTTAAATTTAAAACTTCTCAATTTCAAACTTTTTTATTATTACGTATTACTCTAATTTTTGATTTATTTTCTATTTTTCAACTTAATACATCAAGTCATAAAATAAGCTTATCTTTTGATGTAAAAAATATTGCCTTTACTTTTGCTTGTCATAAATCTAAATCTTCATGTTTAATATCAATCATTCAAGTAATAATTGCTCAAACTTTTTCTAAAATATGATAAATAACTTTTTTGTTAATATATTCTATTTTTGAATTAGATAAAATATTTTTGGCTTGTCATATTGTTCAGACATTGTATCAAATTAAAATTGCTTGACTTGTACCAGCCATAAGTACATCTGAGTTATTTACTTCTCATACTCAATCATGAATAATAGAAACTTTAATTTCTTTTGTACTTAATTTTAATAAAGCATCTTTTACGGCTTCTAGGCTTCAATTAGAATCTGCCTTTAATACAATTTTAAGTTGTTTTAAATTTCATGTTTTAATACGATTAAGAAGCATTTCTAATGAAGCTCATTCAAAATTATTAATACTTTTTGATGCTCTAAGTAAATTAAATTCATGAGATTTGTGTCTAGCTATTTCAATGTCTCAAACTACTTGTAAAATATCTCATCATTCTACTACATTATTAAGTCAAGAAATTAACACAGGAAAAGATGGTCATGCAATATCAATATTCTTTCATTTATAATCTTTTATAAATTTTATTCTTCAAAAAGATCATCAACAAATAATACTATCTCATTTATGTAATGATCATGTATTTATAAGTACTGTGGCTAAAGTTCATAATTTGGAATCTAATTTAGATTCTATCACTGTAGCTACTGCAAATCTTTCTGGATCTGCCTTTAAATCTTGTAATTCAGCAACCAATAAAATCATATCTAATAATGTATCTATTCATAATCATGTAAGTGCAGAAACTGGTACAATTATAGTATTTCATCACCAATCTTCTGGTTGTAATCATTGCTCTGCTAATTGTCATTTTACAAATTCTGGATTTGCTCATGCTTTATCCATCTTGTTAATTGCAACAATAATTGGAACATTTGCTTCTTTGGCATGATTAATACTTTCTATAGTCTGTGGTTTTATTCATTCATCTGCAGCTACTACAATAATTGCAATATCTGTAAGACGTGCTCATCTTGCTCTCATTACACCAAAAGCCTCATGTCATGGAGTATCTATAAAAGTAATTTTTTTATCACCTCTATCTACTTGATAAGCTCAAATTTTTTGTGTAATTCATCATATTTCTTCTCAGGCTATAGAAGTCTTACGTATATAATCTAAAATAGAAGTCTTACCATGATCTACATGTCACATAATACTAACTATCGGCGGTCTTACGATACTTTTTTCTGGATCATCATTTTTTAATAATTCAGATATATTTCATTCTATAATAGAAGCTATAGATACATCTTTCTGTTCTTCTTTAAAAACAGTAATATTAAAAACTTCTGATATAATAAAACATGTTTCAAAATCAACTTTTGTATTTAGATTAACCATCATTCAATTTTTTAAAAATTCAGCTATTATTTTAGATAATTGTATTCAAATTTTATCTGAAAACTCTTTAACAGTTAAAAAATCTTTTAATGCAATTTTTTGTCATGTCTTATCTGTAAGTGTTTGTTTGATATCATCAACATTTTTTTCATGGCCAATTCATCATGAAGATTTTTTTGATCTTTTAAAAAAACAAGAATTATTATTATCTTCTTCTAAAAACCCTATTGTTTTTAATGGTTTTCTATAATTGTTAGATTTTTTAAAATAATCTTTAGGTCATTTAAAATGATCATTTTGAAATTCAAATTTATCTTTACTTTTTTTAAATTGATTAAAATCTTGTTTTATATTTTTATTATTTTTATAGTTTGTAAATGTTTTTTTTCATGATCAAAATTTTTTATTTAAGGCATCACTATCAATACTCTCTTCTTTGGTTTTTATTGATGATTCTTCTAATTTTTTTTGTGTTTCATTTTTCTCAGAAACCTTATTTAAAGAATCTTCTATTTTATTATAAATTATATTGTCTGTATCAATAATAATAGGTTTTTCTATGACTTCTGGTTGCTCAAAAGAAATAATATTAGAAGTTTTTTTGTGTTTAATTTTTATATTATTTATTGGATCTTTTATAATAATATCTTCTTCTTTTTCTAAAGAAATACTACTTGTTTCTATTTGTTCTTCTTTATCTTCATTAATAATTTTTTTCTTAATTTTAAGCTTTATACTTGCTGGCTTTTTTGATGTTACTTCATTTATATTTTTAGGTTCACTAAAATCATCTATTATATTAGAATAATAATCATCTTGTTGTAAATTATTTGTTAATTTTGTATTTGTCATTTTAAATATAAATTTTTAGTAAATATAAAAGCCTATTTTTTTATACAAATAAAAGCAATTACTAATGTAGTAAACTTTGATAAGTATATATTTTTTCGAAAAAAGTCAAAAAAGTATTTATTTTGTGTAATAAAAATTAATTTTTGGACTATTTTATTTTAAAATATTTCTATATTTTTATAACTAATTTTTAGTTTTCTTATTTCTAAAAACCTTTTAAATTAGATTAAATTTTGCTGCTATAAAATATCAAACAATTTTTTTTAAATATAACTAAAAACTGGTTTCCAATTTTTTTGTTTCTATAAAAAACTTTTAAAAATCATCTTATTTATAGATATACCTAAACAAATTGGGTTTCCCTATATTTTGATCCCCGTATTCACAAGGATAAATTTTAAAATCCTTTAAAGTAAACAAGCTCGTGCCCCGCACGAGCCGATCAGGTTTAGGTATATAATAAAATCTATTAATCAATTTTATTTAAGTATAATTATTCTTTTTTTATATTATCTTCTGTACTTCAATTTCATACAATAACTTTAGCATATCTTAATATTTTATCTTCTAATTTATAACCTTTTTCTAAAACTTGTATTATAATTCATTCTTCTCATTTTCATTGACCTACCACTTCGTGTAAATTTACATCTACTAAAGATCCTATAGATTCATATGAATTTATTCAAATTGAATTAAGTTGTTTTATAAATAAATCATATACAGACTTTATTCATTCATATAAAGAATTATTTTTTAAGTCTTCTGGAGTATTTAAAATTAATCTTTCTAAATTATCAATAAAAGGTAATATTTTAAGCAATAAATTTTTTAATATAAAAACACTCATTTCTGATTTATCTCTTTCTACTCTCATAAGTAAATTTTGATAATCAGCCTGAGATCTTGCTAGGGCTAATTTTAAAGCATCTACTTCTTTTTTTAATTTATCTATTTCTAAAAAAACAGCTCAATTTTTATTTGATTCTTCTTGTTCTTTGTCTTCTGCTTTTTTTATTTCTTCTTGTAAATCATCTTCGATATTATCAAAATCATATACGCTACCATCTTCCTTTATTTTATTATTATCAATAATATTTTCGTCTTTTTTATGAGTCATAAATAAAAATTTAATTATAAAATAAATTTATACCAAAGTAAATTTGGTTTTCAAAAGTTTTTATTTAAAATACTATCTCAAGTAAATGTTTTTTGATTTAATATATACTTGTTTGATAATCCTATTATCTCAAGAAATAGCCTAATTTAAAAAGATTTTTTTAAAACCGAAAATTAATTCTTATTAAGTATAAAAAATTTTTTAAAATCCAAAAATCAAACTATATTATATATGTATTATTTAATTTTCTTTTGTAAATCATTAAAAGCCTTTAATAAAAGATTTTTTCATTCTTCCAAATGTCATTCTCACCAATTTACAATATCATTAAAGTCTTCTAATTTTTTATCATAAAGTTTATGTAATTCTTTTTCTATCTCATTTTTTTTGACTATTCACATTTTTTTTAATTCTCAGATTTTAGATTCTGCATCTTTTTTGAATTTATCAACTTCTTTATTTATCCATTTTTTATATTCATTAAATGATTTAATATTTTTTTTAGATAAAATAATTGATTCTATAAAATGAAAAAAATCTATGTGAGTTTGTACAAAGTTAGTTATAAAAGTATCCAAAACTTTATCCTTATCAGTAATTTCTTTTTTTATACTTTCAGGATCTTTTTTATTAAAATTCATAAAGACAAACATTCCAGCTACATATCATAGCATTAAAAAAAGTATATTTTTATGTTTCATAAATTTATAATTAGCAAATAAGTAAACTTATACTACTCAATTATTTAATTTTTTCAATTTAAAATTAAATTAATTAAATTTTAAAAAAAACTAATCGTCATTTTTTAGCTTTAAAAAAAGATAATTAAAAATACTAAACCTTATTTTTTATAAAATACCCCCAAAATTTGCAAAATAAAAAAATATACTATATACTATAATTATCTCACACTAATCCAAGACCGCAAAAGTCAAAAAACTAAATTATTTTTTAATTTTAAACAATATGTCATTACCAGAAACACCAGCAGCAGCAACAAATCCAGATAAAAAAATATCAATTACAGATTTTGTTCAAGATGGTAATATAAGCAAAAAAGAACTGTCTGATCTATATAAAGCTAAAAATGAAGCAAAAGATAAAGCAAAAACAATAATAACAGATGCGACAAAATATGATGTAGATAAATTAAGACAAACTTCATCAGCTAGTATTTTAAAAAATTGACTTACATTAAGTAAACAAGAATCTAGTTTTATAGATAATATACTTCAAGATAATTGATGTAATCTTAAATGACGAAAATTTGATGAATCTTTGAATGATGCACAAAAAGTGGCAGAAGACAAACTAAAAGAACTTAAAAAAAATAAAAGCATAGACCCAAATCAAAATAATAAATGAATTATAATCAAAACAGATTTAAATGATAAAAATAATATATGCGGAGCCATGATTGACGTAAAAACACCAAATAGTTTACCTAAAAAATTTGATGTTTATGATGCTAACGATAATAGAAAAATATGATATATAGAATTAGGAAAAACTGATAAGAGTTATTCATTTGTATGAAGTAAATTTTTAGCAAGATGAAAGATAGATGATATAAAAAATGTTGATAATTACAATACTGATGGAAAACCATATGAAAAAAAGGGTTCAGCAGCGGCACCAGATAAGCCAGCGGAACCAGCAAAAAAAGAAACAAAAGAAAAAATATCATTTTCTGAAAAGTTTTTAGAAAAAAATGCTCAAGCTATTATGGAAAATATTGATAACATTTCTACAAAAGATGCTGCAATATGAAAGGAATTAAAAAACCTTTTTGAATATGATAGTAAAGGTATAACTATAAATCTTGATAAAAGCCAAATCACAAAAATTCAAAATTATCTAAATACTAATAATAATAAAAATAATAAAATTGAACCTGTAGATGGTATTTTTTGAAAAGATACACTTGGTGCTTTAAAAAATTTAAATACTAAAATTCAACAAAAGCCAGCGGCACCAGCGGCACCAGTAGTAGCACCAGTAGCAGCACCAGAAGCTTTAAAACTTCAAAAAACAAAAACAGAGGCTGTAAAACAAACTAAAGATCTTGCTAGAGAAATAATTAATACATTGTGATATTCAGAAAATTTATCTAGATCTAGTGGTATAACAGAATGATGAACTATAGATAGATTAGATAAGGCTGTGAATAAGATTACCGATAAGATTACTGATAAGATTAATGCTGAAACAGATCTTACTAAAATCACAAATCAAATTAGCAACATTAAAAAAGATTTACCAGCAATAGAAAAAAGAAGAATGGAATTAGGTAGTGGTGATACATTTAAAGACATGGATAAAGCTAAACTAGAAGAAGAATTAGTAAAAAGATTTGAAGATTTGACTAAATAATTCACAAGCTCATAGTAGATTGATTTAATTTCAGGATATAAATAAATATAATCTAATTATTCCAGTAAATATTTTAGATTATAATCTATTTAATATATAAAAAAAGAATAAATCCTGAAACCTATAAAGATTTTTTAGGTTTTTATTTTATGCAAAAATATACTAAAAAACTGTTTGAAACTTTATATTCAAAATAGCCTTTATTATCAATATTTGAAACATCTGAAATTAAACAAAAATTCTTTAATTTATACCAAAGCAAATTCGGTTTTCCTAAATAAAGTAGACTAGCTCGTGCTCCGCACGAGCGTCGATCAATTTAGTTTAGGTATATTTAAAAAATATTTTTATGATAATTTTCCTTCATTAATGATGGAATTAGCTCAAAAATACTCTTCAGAAAAAACCTTAAAACAAAACTCAGTAGATGAAAAAAATGAGCAACCAGAAAGTGCTCATTTAACAACTAATGATATAAAATCTTTGTTGGAATAAGTTGAAGGAGAGATAAAAAGCTCTCTCATTAATAAAAAAAAGTAACTAGTAAAATTTAAAGATAGTCTGATAAATAAAATACTCTCGATAAATCGGGAGTATTTTATTGGGTTTTTATTTCGGGGACCGGAACCAAAATTTTTGCTATGATATGCAATAATCAAAGATATAGATCCTAAAAAACTTGATTTTTTAAATAATTTGCATAGTATACTGATACTTTTATTAAATAATAATGTCAGTATATGTATAAAAGAGTAATTTTAGATAAAATAAAAAAGTATTTAGACACAAGAGATATCCTGCTTTTTTATTGAGCAAGGCAAGTAGGTAAAACTAGTCTTATGAAGATAATAGAAAAGGATTATATTAATACAAAAAAATTTTTTTTTGATTTAGAGAATCCTGATTATTTAAAATTATTAAATTGAAATTTCCAAAACTTCATAAATTTTTTAAAAAATTATCATAAATGGGATGAAAAAGAAAAAATAACTGTTTTTATTGATGAAGTACAGTATTTGGATAACCCAACATCCTTTTTAAAATATTTTTATGATAATTATTCTAATATTAAGCTTATAATATCTTGATCTTCAACTTTTGAAATTAGATGAAAACTAAAAGATTCTTTAGCTGGAAGATTATTAAAATTTGATATTTATCCTCTTAGTTTTAAAGAGTTTTTGATTTTTAAAGATAAATCAAACCTTTCTTCTTTAGTATGACAAAAAAATGATATTGATTTGATAAATTCTGAAATGAGATTTTTTTATGAAGAATTTATAAAATTTTGATGATATCCAAAAACTGTAATTACAAATAATATAGACCTTAAAAAGGATTATCTTAAACAAATTTATGATGCCTATATTCAAAAAGATATAAAAGATATTGGTAAAATTAGAGAAATTAAAAAATTTAATATTTTATTACAACTTTTGGCTAATCAGTCTTGAAATTTACTTAACATTAAAGAAATATCAAGTACAGTTGGGGCAAGTGTAAACACTATAAATGAGTGGATTTTTTTACTTGAAAATACTTTTGTAATAAAACTTATAAGTCCTTTTTGCTCAAAGCTTAGACAAGAGCTTACTAAAATGCCGAAAATATTTTTTATAGACAACGGAATAAAAAAATTTATAGATAGAAATTTTGAAATTACTTGAAATTGTTTTGAAAATAGTATTTTTAATCAAATAAATAATTCTTATAAATCTGAAGAAATTAATTTTTGGAGGACTCAAGATCAAAAAGAAATAGATTTTATAATTGATAAAATTCCTTATGAAGTAAAACTTTCTTATAATGGTAAAAAACTTACGTCCCTTGAATACTTTAAAGAAAAATATAATAAAACTTGAAATATTATAACATTAGAAAAATCTAAAAATTCAAAATATAATCAATTTTATCCGTGGGAAATATAAATAAAGTAGACTAGCTCGTGCTCCGCACGAGCGTCGATCAATTTAGTTTAGGTATATTTAAAAAATATTTTTATGATAATTTTCCTTCATTA
>CAYRGR010000013.1:0-11859 GCA_964423755.1 uncultured Candidatus Peribacteria bacterium | reverse complement strand
ATGTTAATTCAAATTTATTATGACTTATAATAGTTTCAAAAATACAAATGGCTGCCATGAGAAGGCAATTAATTGACAAATCAGAAAGAAAAGATTTCTTTTTATATATTGATGAATTTCAAAATTATATTACAGATAGTATAGAATCTGTTTTATCTGAAGCTCGTAAATATAGACTTGGACTTATTGTTGCTCATCAGTACTTATGACAACTTGAAAAATCAGATGCATTAACAAAATCAAATACAAATTTAAAAAATGCTATATTTGGTAATGTATGATCTATATTAAGTCTAAAAACTTGACCAGAAGATGCTGAATTTATGGCAAAACAATTTGCACCAGTTTTTAGTGAACAAGATTTAATTAATTTAGATGCATTTAAATGAATTATGAAATTAAGTATTAATGATCAAGCATCATCAGCATTTAGTGTTTCCACAATCAAACCATGGATTGAAGATGAAGATAATTTATCTTTATTTTGAAAACCAAATATTAAATTAGCAAAAGCATATAAAGAACTTTCTCGTTTAAAATATGGTAGAGATGTTGAATTTGTAAATAAAGAAATTATGTTTAGAATATGAGGTGCATAAATTATATAGTTTACAATTTATAGTTGAGAATTAAAAATTTAAAATTAAAAAATAAATAGTGTTTTTTTATATATTTAAATTATATAATTATGAAAAAAATATTTTTAATAATTCTTTTAATTTTTTGATTAAATATTGGTTTAGTTTTTTCTGAAGAACAAAAAAAAGAACCTGATGATTATTTTAAAGATTATGAAGAAAATATAAAATTATTTTGTAATAATAAAGATATCAAAAAATCTCCATGGTATTCAGAAAAAGATATTTTAATTAAAGTAAAGAATCCACCATATACTTTTTTTGAAAATCCAAAAATTAATTCAATTTATACTGAACATTTACAAAAATTATGAGTTAATTGAATATGAAATAATTTAAGTTTAACAATAAATTGACCTTTTGAAAAAGCAAAAATTGTTTATACAGAAACTCAAAATACTATATTTAATTGTGCTATATTAAAAGCAAAATTAAATATTTGAAAAGCAATCATTAAATATATTTGAACTAAAAATCAAAAATCAAATATTATAAAAAAAATTAAAGATCAAAATGTTATTTTATCTCAACAATTAACCCATAATTGTTCTGCCTTAGAGACTGACCAAGAACCAAAATTTAAAACAATTTTACTTAATAATGTTACTCAACAATATTGTATATATAAATATTATTTAAATTATTTAGATGTATTTATGAAAAATAATATTACTGCGACATTAAAAAAAGATGAATCTGAATCTGAAAAATATGCATTTTCTTCATTTGCATTTCCTACAGATATTTCTACATCATTAATAAAAGAACATAATTCATTAATAAAAGAAGGCGATCGAGCAAAAAATGTTTATAAACAAGCTATTATTGCATTTGAAGAATTTGAAAGTACTTATTGATCACATTTATTATTATCAAGTATTCATGATGAATATATAACTGTAAGAAATAATTTTAAAAAACTTCTAAATCCTATAAGTCAACTTGGTTTTAAGATTCCTCAAGCACAAAAACAAAAATAATAAATATTAACTTTTATTTCTATAGTAATTTTTTTTTATAAAATATGGATATTTTAAATAATTTAGCAATAAATGCTCACGATCTTATTATCCAAATGCCTTATTTTTGGATATTTATTTTAATGACTATTGAAAGTAGTTTTATTCCATTTCCTTCAGAAATAATAATGATTCCAGCTGGTTACTTTGCTGCTACTGGAAAAATACAATTCTTTTTTGGATTTTTAGCTGGATTATGAGGAAGTCTCACTTGAGCAATTATAAATTATATAATTGGATATTATTGATGAAGTAAATTAATTGTTTATCTTATTTGAAAAAATAATAATACTCTTTGTATTAATTTTTTTAAAAAACACTGAGATTCTACTACTTTAATTGGAAGATTTATTCCTTGAATACGACAAATTATTTCTCTACCTGCTTGAGTATTTAAAATGGAGATAAAGAAATTTCTTTTATATACTGCTATTTGAGCTTGAATTTGGTGTCTTATTCTTATGATATTTTGATATTTTCTTTGAGAAAATATAGATCTTTTTTTACAATAT
Organism: uncultured Candidatus Peribacteria bacterium; assembly: GCA_964423755.1. Classification (GTDB taxonomy): domain Bacteria; phylum Patescibacteriota; class Gracilibacteria; order BD1-5; family UBA2023; genus CAYRGR01. The sequence continues at coordinate 9,690 of CAYRGR010000013.1, read as the reverse complement.
AAATATTACTTTGTTTTTTGATCTATAATAATAATTTCATTTATAATTTATATTAAAATCAAAATTTTAAAATATCTTCAAAAAGATACAAAAACCTTAAAATAATTTTTTATGTTTAAAATTATCATTATATCAGATTCATATTCTCATTTTAATTTAGCTATAGAAGAATATTCAAATAGATTAAATAATATTTCTATTATAAAAATTAAACCAGAAAAATGAAAGGATATAGATTTTATTATCAAAAAAGAAACAGAAAAAATTAAAAATTTTCTAGAAAAAGAAAAATGATGCTATAATATCTATCTTGATATCAATTGATCTTTTTTTTCTACAGAAGAATTTTTTAATTTTATAGAAAATATAAAACAATTTCATTCAAAAATCAATTTCATAATTGGTTGAGCTTATTGAATTAATTTAAATACTTTAGATAAATATATAAATAAAAAAATTTCTTTAAGTAAATTTACCTTACCTCATAATCTTGCTTTTCTTGTTTTATTAGAACAATTATATAGAATAGAATCAATCAAAAAATGATCAGGATACCACCATTAAAAAAATTAAAATTACAAAGCATAAATTTACTTTAATAATTATTAAATATAAGTTAATATCTATCTATAAACCACAATAATTATGAAACAAGTTTTTGAAAATAAAATTATAAATATTAATAAAAATTATTTTGATAATAAATTTATTTTTTCTTTACCAAAAAATTTAAAAGCAAATTTTAATGTAAATATTGTAGAATTATTAAAAAAATATAAAAACGAAAATTTAAATTATAAAAAAAATTATAAACTTTGGAATGAGGTTTATTCTCCAAAAAAAGAGCTTGAAATTTTTAAAAAAATTTTTGATAAAGCAATAAAACAAAATAAAAAAATTCATATATCAAATATTAGTTTAGCAGAAGAGATTTTAATAACCAAAAAATTATATTTTAACTTATGATATTTTAATAAAGAATTAAATTGTTTTAATGTAGATCTTAAAAATTGTCCTATTACAATTTGAGTAAATATAAGAAATATAATTTATAGCTTTAAAGACTATAATTCCAAAAAAGAAGAAATATTTTTTATTCCACCACCTAGAGAACCAAGACATCAAAAAGCTTTAAAATGAGCAATTAATTCTTGAATAATATCTACAATAACATTAAATGATAATAAAAAAGAGAGTTTAAATTTATTAGAATTAATTAAAACAGAAAAAATTAATTTATTAAAAATAAGTAAAAGTTTATACTATAACTTTAAAAAAATTGGTTTTGCTTTTGATGAAGAAAAAATCAAATTACAAATATTATAAGTGAATCTGTCCTCTTGAAATTATTTCAATTAACTTCATTTTAAATATTCAGCAACATTGTGGAATATGTTTTAATTTACAATAATGCCTATAATTACATTCTTTTTCTTGTTTTTCTTTAAATCTTTTATATTCTTCTTTTGTTATTCAAATATTCAAATAAAAATCCTTTTCCAAAGTAATCATAATTAATAAAATTAATAATTAATAAAATTAATAATTTATAGTTTAGTAAAATCAACCCTATAATTTTGATTTTTTTAATTTTAAATATTATTTAAGAATTTATTTTCGTTTTTTTATTTAAGAACCTTTTTAAATTATATTAGATTTTAGTCATTATCAGATTGTTGATTAATATGTTTTTAATGAATTTTACATTTTTGTGATAAATATCTTGATGATCATCATTTTGTGATTTTTTCTACAATAAATTCACCGCTATTTGTATCTAAAGTAACAAATCTAGATTCTTTTCATCAAACACAAATTTGTCTAATTTTATTTCAAAATCATTGTTGCACCGCTTTTAAGTTATCATCTCATGGTCTAAATTTAGAATTACTAAAAAGATCTGAACTAGCTCATCAACTAATATAAATCGTACAATCATCAAGATTAAATCAATATTTTTTTAATTCACTTCTTGTTTTATTTATCATATTTGGTACATCTTTATCTTTAAAAACATGCCCCATAAATCAAATATTTCATTTTATTCATGCAAAAGCGACACAAGATCATAAAGGTGTTGTTAATTTTCATCATTTAATAATTTGTACCTCTCAAATATTTACATTTTTTGTATTTTTACTATAATTACTACAAATATTTTGATCACCCATATTTATATTTTTTAATAAATAAAATAAAACCTTATAAGAATAATTGTATTATAAAATAAATTAAAAGTCAAATTTTTAAATTGTCAATAAAATTGAAAATCAAAAACTGCAAAACAAAGTGAACTTATACAAAAAAAGATAGGAAATTTTTAGTTAATTTCCTATCTTTCACTTATATAGTTTATTTCCGTCTTAATTAAATATTTAAAAAAGGATTTTTTTAATTTATTATCTTACTAGATACTATTTTATATTTCTATAATCTTTTAAAGTTAATAAACAAAATTTAAATTTTATTAGTTTTTGTTTTTATATCAGTTACAAGTACTACTACATTTCATCAATTACACTTACATTTATGATCCGAGCAATCATCTTTAGATTCATGACATTTACATTTATCATGTGGACAATCGGTACATTTTTGTTTTTCTAAATTTAATAAATTGGTTTCCATAGTTTTTTAAAGTTAAGAAGTAAATTATTTATTTATAAAATTTTTTTTAATTTTTTATCAACCATAATTTTTAAATCTCTTTTTTCCTTATTTATTTTTAAAAACGAAATAAAATCTTCTCTTGTATTATAATTAAATAAAAATTTATCCTTAAGAATATCATCAATAGACATTTCTGGATCAATTTCTTTAATAATTTGTTCCATTTCCTGTATTTCTTTTTCTCTAAGTTGTTTATTTCTTTCTATTTTTGGCGTTAATAAATCTCCTATTTTTGCTTTTTCTTCTATCACTAACTCATCAATCATATTTTCTCTAATTCTAGATATAAAATAGTATTCTCTACCTAAATTATTTTTTTGATCAGATGTTAAATCTTTATCTTCTATATATCAATAAGATTGGCTTAATCAATGTTTTATTCATATTTGCATTCACTTAATCATTCCTTCCATACAACCAATAAAAGTTGAATATTCTGTTTTTTCTAAGTATGATACTATAAAAGAATTTTGTAATTTATCTAAAGTTTCTTCTAAATATCCTTTATAATCTCAATCTTGAATTTTTTCTAATAATTGTTTTCTTGAATATTCTAAATAAGCATTTTCTGCAAACCACCTATTTTTTGTAACATTTATTGTATTAAACATATATAATTCAATATAATTTTGTAATTTTTCTAAAGTTTCTTCTAAATACCCTTTACAATCTAAATCTTGAATCTTTTTTAATTGTTGTTTTATGGAATATTCTAAATAAGCATCTGCTTCAATTAAATCTTTTTTTAAAAAATCTATTTTAACATTTTCATCAAGTGTTGGCTCTAAAACTTGTCTATGATCCATAAATGGTTTTCTTGATTCAATTTGCATTTTAAATTCTTCATTATAATTCCCTTCATTGTAAAAACGTACTCTTTCTTGAATTATGTTATTTAAAATTTTTAATATAAAGCTTACATATCTTCACATTTCTTTTTCATATTGAAACCGAAACTTTGTAATTTCTGCTTCTTTTTCTTTTTTCATTTTGTCTAAATATTCCTCTCCCAATTTCTCTCATTTGATTATTTGTCTAGTTTTTGATGTAAATAATCTTTTAAATCCAGTTACTGGGGTTTCTCTAAATGGCTTTTCTATATATGCCATACTTTCAGCAATAGTAGAATCTTCTACTTGTCCATACTCATTTAATCAAATTGTTTTCATAATTTTTAAAAGTTAAAAAGTAAAAATATTTAAAGATTAATTGGTTTTCATTCAATAATATTCATAATGGTTTGCAATGATTTTATTGTTTCTTGATCTTTTTTGCTTCTTTTATCAAGTTCATTTATTTTTGTTTTTATATTATCCACAACCTCTCTTTTTATTTTAAATAAATTTTTGTTTTTGTTAGCAGAATCTTCTGCCATATTTAATGTATTAATATTTTTCATAATAAATAAAATTAAAAAATAAATTTTTCCTTTTAATGGAAATCAAGTTTCCTTGACAAGAGGATATTATTCATTTAAATGTAAAAACAGAAAATTTGCAAGGAAATACAATAAAAAATCAATAAGTTTTGGCTTACTAATTAGCATAAATTTTGTTGTCAGAATGTGATGAAAATGGATTTTTAATTAAAATAAACAGTAAAAATTCCTAATTTTGCAAAATTTTTAAAAATGTAGTACAATTTCTGTATTAATCCTTTTTTATAATACATAATTATAATTTATTTTGTATTATTTTATATATAATTCTATTTATTATGACAACAGAACAAAAAGAAAACTTATATTCTCCAAGTATAAATGCAGAAAAAACTTTGACGTGAAATATAATTGTTCAAAAAAAAACTAAAAAATATGTGCAATGAAAAATAGATTTTATTTCTCCGGATGATTTACAAGAGCTTACAAAACATGGCATTTGAATAAAGAAAAATAATTGAAAAGCAGAACTTGCTTTTTCAGACAGAAAAAAATATATTCTTGAATATAATTGAAAACCTATAGACGAGAGAGTTATTCTTGAGTATAATCCTAATACAATTAGTTTAGAAATAATTAATGATAAATGAAAAATAACCATAAAAGATTATATTTTAGACAAGGATACAAAAAAATGTGATTGAATTTTAACTATTCGAAAAAAAAGTTTTGAATATGATAAAAAAATACCTAAAGTTTCTGCAAAAGAATTACAAATTGGCGACTATTTAGTGTTAAAAACAAAAAGTGGCTCAGATTATATCTTCCATGTAGTAAATAAAAAAAATGAAATACCAATTATTGAATGGAAAGGCTGAAATACTGCTTTAAAATGAACTTATTGAGAACTCCAAAATGAATTTTTAGAAATAGGTAAAAAACTTGAATTTAAAGGTATCAGATCAGGCGATATATGATGAACATCAGCGCTTGAATCAATAGCAATAACCAAAACTCCACCAGAATCAATAGAATTTGAACCAGTAAGATTTGAAAATATTAGAAATTTGTTTTTGGATAAAGATATAAAAAAAACACTTATAGAATTTATGAATAAAAATAATACATTAACTTGAGGAGTTATTGATGATTTATTCAGAATGAATAAATGAAAAACAATGACTGATAAGGAATTTAATGAAAATATGGCAAAATCAGATAATTATTTAAATAATTTACCCAAAAATATTATTGAAAATTATAACATGGCAGGGTGGGATTATAAATGTATTCCTTCAAAAGAAAAATATGAACACATGCTTGATAAATCAAACGTTAAACGTTTTTATTTAAATCTTAAACAAGATAAACAACATGATATATTTTTAAAACTAACAGATGAATTTATAAAATGTAATAAATCAGATCAACTAATAGTTTGATATAAAATGCCTAATCATTTATCTGAAAAAGAACGTTTTGATGAAATAATAATATATTTCGATAATAAAGATTCATTAATAGTAGAAAATATTCTTTCTAAAATATATCGAGAAAATACAAATGTTTTTAAGGATGAGGAATTTTATATTTATTCCAAATCTATAAATAAAAAATGAATTTATAAAGCTGATGAGCCTTTGAAATATTCTTTAAAGGAAAATATAATTTTTCCTGAATTTTGAGACAAAAATATATATATTCATAAAAATTCTCGTTCTTGATCATATTCTGTACATCGCTTAAATTTAGTTTGAGCTATATTTATGCAGGCAGTAAATAATTATGTAAAAGAAAATAGAACAAAATTATCAGGTCAATTGGGTAGTAAAAATTATTTAAGTGATGTTAATGGAGAAAAAATGAAAATATTTTTAGAAAAAAATTGGAATGAGATTATTAATCAACCATGATTTAAAAAAATATACGAAGAAATGTGTAGAAAATTTTCTGTTAATCCTGAAGATTTTAGTAAGAATGAAAAATAATTTAATTATAGCATCACTAACATACAAATTTTTTGTTTAAATAAGGAATAAGTGTTATAATCCTAGTAAATTCTAATTTTTAAATTAAATTTATGATATCAAAATATACAAAATTTCTGAAAGAACTTGGATTAGATGAGAATGAAGCTCATATTTATTTGACTCTTTTGCAGTTTGGTAATGCTATTGCTGGGACGATTATAAAAGAAACTCGACTTCCAAGATGAACAGTATATCAGGTACTTGATAAATTAATCGAAAAAAATTTGGTTTTAAAAATTGATAAAGATAATATCTTGACTTATTTTCCAGAAGATCCAGAAAGACTTTTGATAAATATAAAAAAAGAGTCTACAGAATTAAATAAAAAGAGAGATTTGGCGGAGAAACTAGTTCCACATTTAAATACTTTAAAAAATCCTTATAAAAACAATCCGAAAGTTAGCTATTTTGAGTGAGAAGATGCTTATTATAAATTGTTAGATAAGTCACTCGAGATAAAATATTGAGAAATTCTAATGATTACAAATTCTAAATATAAAAAAACGAATGAAAAAGATGCTGTTAAATTAGAAACAATTTATTTGTATGAGGAACTAGAATTTATGAAAAAAAGAAATAAAAATAACATCAAACTTAGATTAATTACTAGTGAATCAGATATAGGTAAAGACTTCCAATTTAAAGATAAAAATTGTAATAGAGAAACAAAAATCCTTCCTCCTACATTTTGAGAAGTAGAAACAATGGTAATTTTTGATAATAATCTAATAATAATTACAGATAATTATCCTATTATATGACTTCATATCGAAGAAGAACAATTTGTAACAATGATGAAAAATATATTTGAATTTATTTGGAAAAGTTTAAAATAATATAATATGTTTTTATTTTTAAAATCACACTAATTTTTACCTTTTAATATTACAATTTTATGTCAAATAGATTACGAGCTTTATTATTTTTAATTATATTTTTTTGAATAATTTGATTATTTATTTACTATTTATTTTTCTTTAATAATTGAAGTTTAGAAATTTCAGTATGAAATATGACATGAGTTAAAATACAAATAAAATCAGAATATAATATAAATTTTACTCCTATCATATGTAATAATTCATGCAAAATATCAAATATTCCTGCAATTAATTATGAAATTCAGGCAGACCTTGAAGATTATGATACTGTAATTCAAAATATAAAAATAAATAAAAATGAAGTTTTAAAATTAAATTTAAATCTTAAAAAAAATATTTTATTAAAAAGCTTTACAGATATTTCAAATAAAGAAAAAATCCAAATTTCTCAATATACAAAATTATTACAAGAAAAAAAAGAAGATGAAAATTTATTAAATAATGATATTTTAGGAATTAAAAATGATAACTTATATTATTATAAAAATGATCCTTATTGAACCATCTATACTTTTGATAAAAATAATGAAATTAAAATATTTTCTTTAGCTAAAGAATTAATTAAAAAAATCATTTTTAATAAAAATGACTGATTAATAGCTATTATATGAGATAATAATTATTTGTTTGATATTTATACTAATACAAATAATCCTATAAATTTAAACGAAAACATAACTTACATTAAAAAAACAAATAATTTAAATAAATTTATAATAAAAACTGATAAATGATCTTATTTATATGATTTAAAAAATAAATCTTCAATTAAAAATATTTTATTTAATGATTTTATCAATTATAAATGAAATCAAATTATCTGACTAATTAATAAAAATGATGCCATTAAAATTAGTATTTTAAATTTAAAAAACAATAATAAAGATAAATTAATTATACATAATATAAATACTAGAGAAAAAAAATTGATTTATGAAACCGATAAAAATATTGATTATATTGAGTTAATTTGAAATAATGTAACAATTACAGATAATCAATGAGAAAAATTTGAATTACAAAATTTAGAATATTAAATTTTTTAAATTAAATAAAAGAATACCTAAGTATTCTAAGGATTTGTGAAGTAAAAAATCAATCCTAAAAATACTGAATAACAGTCTGTTTCATAATTTTTACAATCAGAAAATTCTAATTTCAACTGTCGACAAATTGTCAACAACTCAATCTTAATTATAAATTTATATTAAATATGGTAATACTATGCTTCTAACCTAATACGCTTCCCTATTATAACACTCCTCACAATAAACTATCTCTTTCTTTTATACAAATTTCTCTCATTCCTAAAATTCAATCTTCTTTATTACATACAATCAGGACACAAAGTAAGAGTTGGAATTAAATACTTAACTTTTCAATCTAATAAATTAATAAATCAGTAAAAAATAAAGAATTTTAAATAAAACAAAATCACATGATAGTCGGAAAATTATAACAATAAATATTTTTTTTCTTCTAATGTAAATATATTATATTTATTTCAAATAGAGTCTAATAAATCAATTATTTTATTTTCTCAATTAAAGTGACATATAGTTTTTATATCTAATAATCAAATTCACTCAAAAAACTCATTATAATAATTTGAATAACTATATTTTGCTAATATATTTGCTCATGCAGAAACTCAAATAATATTTTTTCAATGTAATAAATATTTTTTATCTTTTAAATATCAAATATAATTAAATAGTTTCTTATAATCTCATCAATTTATATAAATATATTTTGAATCTAAAATTTGATTATCTAAATTTTCAATATTTCATAAAATTATATTATATTTTTTTCATAAAAATTTTTCTATATTATTACTAATTTTTTCTGTATTCCAATCTTTATCATATCAGGCAAATGGAATATATAAAATACTATCTTCTCATTCTATATAATCGGAAAAAATTGTATTATAGAAATTTATATTACTATAACAATAATCTCAAGTTGATCATCAATGTAATATTATTTTATTTTCAAAATCAAAATTATTTATTAATGTTAATAATTTTTTAAAATCATTATTAAGAAAATGTTTTATATCTTTTATAATTAAATGTTTCTTGGATGAGTATATAGAATTTTCTAAAATAGATAATCAAAATTTATTTCTCAATAGTTCTTCTTTTTTAATTCAATTAATATCTTTTATCCCAATAATTTTATCAAAAGTATCAAAAGAATAATCTGATGAAACTACATAATAAATTATTTTTTTTTGAATCAAACTTTTTTCTAATAATGAAAAAAAAGGTTTATCTCTTAAAAAACCATATAAACAATCAATATCTTTATTATCTACTATTTTACTTCATTCATACATAATAGTAATACCTTTATTTAATAATTTTTGTTTTACAGATTTTTCTAAGTTTCTATTTAATAAGTCTGGTTTTAATAAAATGAAATTTAAATACTTTTTCATATTGTTTTTAAAATAAAATTTAAAATATCTTCTATTGAATCTTTTCAATTTATATAATTTTTTTTATTATGATTAATATTTTTTAAATAATAATTATTATATTCATTAAAATCATATTTATAAAATAACTCTGGAGTATTATTTTTTCTAAAAATATTATTATCTAATCTACTAATTCTAGTATTATTATCAATATTTATAATAAAAATAAAATCTATTTTGTCTATTTTTGTTTTATATTCTTCATCACTAATAGTATCTAAATAATTTAATTTATCAATTTTT
>CAYRGR010000012.1:0-12168 GCA_964423755.1 uncultured Candidatus Peribacteria bacterium | reverse complement strand
CAATAATTTCATCAATCCTTTACCCACAAAGGCTCTGGAAGATTTGAGTTGGTTAATTGATAAATGTATCAATCAACTGAAGATACAAGTATATCTAAAACTCAATCTCAATCAGTATCTCAATGTATTGTATTAACGATGCGGGCTCATATATTAAAAGTTTTTAATATTTGTCAATCTAATCAAATTAAATAAATATAACCATCTCATCATGTAAGAAGTAACTGTAATGTATTATCTCAAATAAAATCTCAAAGCAAAGCATCGCTATGATAAAGTGGAATATATCAAGCATCGTAAACTGCTTGTTTTGATTCAAAAACTTGTCAATGCAAATACCATTTAACAAATATAAAACTATTAGTTCAATTAGGATTTACTTCTAAAATTTGTACGCCAGCGAATAATCAAGTTGATGCAATATAGGTTTTTCAGTTATAATCCATGACAGATTCTAAAACTCCTTTTCAATTATTATGAGCAACTGCAACTTGTCTATTTACTTTCATGATACTATCTAAGTATCAATTATTATCCTTATCTCTAGTGTCTATATTTGTTTCAAAATATCACCAGATAAGATCTTCTTTTCAATCTTTATCTAAATCATATGGTATTACAGGATTATACGTATAGTTTATAAGAGTGCTTGAGACTCTTTGTCAAGTAGTTTTATAAGCAGCCGCATATGACCAGTATCATTTATTAATTATTTCATCAATTCAATCTCAATCTAAATCAGCTCAAATTGATCTTTCACCTCAAAATGACGGATATATATTAGGTATAATAAATGGCGGCACTATATATGATCAATCTATTCAACTTTTAATATGTAAAGTACTAGAAATTTGAGCTCATGATGAATTATATGCAGCTGTAGTTCATGCATAGTCTAAATGTCAATCTCAATTATAATCTCAATGATAATAAAAAACTGGATATTTTTGTTCTAATATTGAATTTCAATTCTGATCTATTCATTTCCACTCATAAGCTTTGGATCATGGTCACCTTACTAAATTAATTCATCATCAATCTATATCAGCTGATTCATAGTATCAAGCTCATATTTTTATAGGAGCTGTTGCTGGTGATGCATTTCTTGCATCATACATAGATCAATTAAATTCAGTCATTAATTTATTATAATTTCATAATTTTGATATAAGCATTTTTGAATTAGATCATCATGAATAAAAACTCTCTAATGTTTTCTTTTTTAAGTTAAAATCATCATTTTCAGATTCGCTTCTATAATATTCAATAGTATTTTTAGATACATTACGAGTTACCATATATACATTTTTTAAATCTGGAGTAATTCATGTTTGTAAAATAGTTTCTCAAGAAATACTAGAAATATATTGAAAAGATTTTAATAATTCTACTCAGGTATCTTTTATTTGATAAAATTTATATTGATTTCAATCAATAACTACAAATTCATTATAACCATCACCATTAGTGTCTGCACTATAAAAATTTATAGATTTTTTAGTATTAAAATTTATATCATATTGCTTTAAAATATCTGAATATTCTCATGTTAATTCTAACAAACTTCATGTATTAAATGTACCAGTTCAATTAAAAGTATAAAATTTATATTTTGAATCTTTTCTTAATACTACTAATTCATTATTTCAATTATTAAATAATCCAGCAATTGATCATTGAGATCAATCATATGTAAATCATATATCATAATTAAATGATAAATCTATTTGATTTCAATGATCTTTTTTAAATCAAGTATCGCTTAATCATTTATATTTTAATCATAAAGTCTTATAAACACCGTCTCTTTTATCTTTTCAATCAAACACTACATATGAATCCGATGTATTATAATAATTTTTTAAAAAAATTGGTGTAGAAAAACCTGTGGTATAATCATCATTTTGATAAGACCAATAAGTCGTAAGGCTACCACTAGAATCTAATCAAGAAACCATAATAGTTCTTTTTCTATCAATACCATTATAAACAAAACCATTTAAATTTGATAGTATTTCATCATTTCAATCATTATTAACATCATAAAAATATGATTCATCTGCTGTATAATGTAAAGGTCATAAATTATATAATTTATGAAGATTTTTCATTATAAATGGATTAGAATCATTTAATTTTTCAAAAGAATATAATTGTAAAGAAGTTCAAGATGGTCATGATCAAATAGTTAAAACTACATTTTTTCATGATATATTACCTATTGTAAAACCAGTAGTTTGATATCAATCTCATCACCAATCATATCAATAATTTGTATCAAATAATGTATCTCATATAACAGTACTTCATGAAAGAGTAAGTCTTATTGAAAAATATTTATCATACCAACTTTTTATATGATATTCATTAATTCAATCTTTGTCTATATCATATTTTAAAATTCTATTATTATCTGATGCAAATATTTTCATTGGTCAAGACAATTTATTACTTATCCACTCCAATTCTCAATTAGCTCATGATATAACTCAAATAAAACTAGCTTTATTAAAAACTGATGAATTTCATAAGACAACTATTATAGATTTTTCTCAAGTTTTTTTAATATCTTCTATTCATATAATATATTGTATATCTAAAATTTTAGTTTCCCACAATATCATTCAAGATGTGATATCTCATAAATAAATCTTTCAATCAAATCAATAAATAATATTTTCTTTTCAATCTCAATTAATATCATATCATGGAACCGTAAGTCAATTATCTGGATTTTTTCAAGCTGTAAATAATTTCCATTTAATTCAAAATTCATTACTAATATTTCATTTCATTCATCATGTATTTCTTACATTATTTAAATCCCTAACTCATCTAACACCTAAACATGTTGTGCCCCAATCTGCATTATAAAAGTTCCACTGACCTGCATATTTTTCAGGAGTATAAAAAGGTGCTGATACAGCAAAGGTATTTTTTGGTATACCACATCCAAATATTATTGATAAAATAAATATAAAAACTCATAGATATTTTGTTATTTTTTGTATATTCATGATTAATAAATTAAAAATTAAAATAATTTATTAAAATAATGATACTATATATTAAATTGAAAGTCAATATTTAAATTTTGAATTTTATAAAAAATCTAATAAAATAGAAAAATAAAAAAAACCTAATTAATATCTCTTAATATTTTTGATATGAAGAACTATAATTCTTGAATGACTCTAATTGAAATTATAATTGCAACAGTTATTTTTGTAACAATATTTTGATGAATCTTTTCTTCGATCCACTTAATAAATACTTATGTTAAAGAATCAAATATAAAAATTTCAGCTATGAATTTAGCAAAATCATGAATAGAAAAAATTAATGTTTTAAAAACAAAAAAATATTTAGAAACACCTTATGATAAATGGTGAGATTTTATTGATAAATATAATGTATGATATTACACATTATCATGAATGATTTTAAATAAAATACAAGAAAATCAAACAACTGATTTTAACAATTGGGAGTGACCACTTGATACTAATTGAAATAAAAAAACTTCTACAGAATGATTATCTTTTTATAGACTAATAAAAATAGCCGATTTTGATATTGATAAATCAAATTCAACTAAAGAAAATCCTACAATATTTGATTGTAAATTAGATAATGACGAGTGTGATTTTGATTTAAAAAAGAAATATTTATCCGATCCATTTTTGTCATGAACAATTTTAAATAATTTAACAAATAATTTAACACTAGAATTTTCTACTTGAACAATTTTTGGTACTCCTAGTTTATTTGTAGTATATATATGAACTTGAACTTCTATATCAATGTCTACAAATATTGGCACAAATAACTCATGAGCAATTGAAAATGTATGACAAGTTATGTATATAGATTTTAGTACATTTTCTTGAAATAATTATTTAAATTTACCTAATAAAACATTAACCATATCTTGATCTTTATTAAACTATACTTTTAATTTTTGAGATAATGTTTCAATCTGATGATCTCTTGATAAAGCAATATTAAATTTAAGGAATCTAATAAAAGAAAAGTTTACTGATTTTACGGCTTATATTTTGTATCCAAATACTTGTGTTATTGCAGAACAACTTACTTTATATGATATATTAAAAGATACTAAATTTTTATTTCCAAGTGATTTTACTCCTGATTGTAGTGATACTAGTATATTATTACAAAATAATAAAATTACATTATCTTGAAGCTATATATGAGATTATAATGAAAATATTACAATTAACCCGACTTATTTATTAAAGCTAAATTTAGATTGATCAGAAAACAATTATAATTTATTTACAAAATTATATTCTTCTAGAGCGACTAATTTTTGAGTACCTTTATGAAACAAATGATTTTCTTCTATATATTCTCTATGAATTAAAGTCTTATGAATTGATAATTGAGAAGAAAAAGTTGAAGAATATTTTCAAACTTATTTAATTTCTGCTGATTATGATTTTATAACTGGAAATTAATTTTTATTTTATTATAACTAATAAGAATTAATTTGATTTTTTGTTTTTTAGAGACCTTTTAAATTAGACTAAATCTAGTTACCGCGAGACCGTCAAACAATTTGTTTAAAGCATACTTTAAACAAATTTATTTATTAAATTTTAATTTTAGGTTTTTAAAATAAACAAAGTTTTATTAATACAAAAATGTAAAACAATTTTAATTAAGCATAAAAACTATCTGTAATAAATTTTAATATATTTAAACCATTTTTTATATTTTCATCTAAATACTCTTTATCATCTAAATTATTTTCTATAATATTAATAATATAAAATTTATTTAAAATATTTAATTTTTTTACTTCTTTTAATAAAGAATAATTATAATAATCATAAATATCTGCTTCGTAAGCAATGCGTATATTTGTAATATTTGAAATAATCTGATCATTTTTTAGGTTTCAACTTATACAAATACCTCATACACTAAATCAAAAATTTCAAAAATTATAATCTTTTTGTAATGTATAATTTTCCAAAAAAATCGGATCTTTCATAAATTTGTCACGATTTTCTTTTGATATAAATTTTTGTTCTGAAAGTTTTACATCAAATTCCATGAAAATATTTGGTAATATAATATCTCATACTATATGCTCATTACTTATAGCAATTGAAAATCAAAAATAAAATAAAAACTTAATATTAAATTTTTCGCATAAATAAGAGATACTTTGATCTATTTTATTTGAAGTATAAATCAGACATTTAGTATCATTTTTATAAATACTAAAATCTTTATCTGAATTTATTTCATCAAACAAAAGTCAATAAAAATGGATTATTTTTTCTAAGGCTTGCTTATTAAATGTAATTATTCATATCATATATTTATAATCAAAAAATATATATTCTTTATTAATTTATAAAATTTTTTGCATATACCTAATAAGAATTGGTTTTCGGTTTTTTTCTTTTTAAAAACACTTTAAATTAGACTATCCGCCAGCTGGCGGAGTTAAACAATTTTCATTATAAATATATACCTAATAAGAATTGATTTTCGGTTTTTTTCTTTTTAAAAACACTTTAAATTAGTCTATATTATGCTCTGTACGAATGTCAATCAATTTAATTTTAGTTTGAGTATATTCTTCTATTTTTTATAAAAATTAATTATACCTAATTTTTTTTTAATTCAATATTTTTTAAAATAAATCCTGAAAATTATAAAATTCAATTAATTTTTGTTGCATTAAAAAATTTTTTATTATAATCAAAATGAATTGTAAAAACAATTTTATTTTTTTAACCTTTTAATTTTTATGTTAGATTATATTCCTTATTTTATTATATGAAGTTCAATATTGGCAATATTGTACTGATTAATTCTTATTGTTTATATTTTAAAATTACCTACAGGTAATAAAAAAATGCAAGATATTGCAACTGCAATACAACAATGAGCAAAAGCATTTTTAAATAGACAATATTTTACTATCGCTATAGTTGCTATAGTATTATTTTTTATAATTTGATTTGTACCAAAATTAGGTTGGCTTACTGCAATGGCTTTTATTGTTTGAGCTATTCTTTCTTGATTAACAGGTTACATTGGTATGAATATATCTGTAAGAGCTAATGTACGTACTACAGAAGCCGCAAAAAAATGATTAGCAAGTGCTTTAGATGTTGCGGTTAAATGATGAAATATTACTTGAATGCTTGTAGTTTGACTTGCTCTTTTATGAGTAAGCTGATTTTATTTTATTTCAAAATTTTATAATATTCCTGATGATCAAATAATTCATTCTATAATTTGAATTTGATTTTGATGATCTTTAATTTCTGTTTTTGCTAGACTTTGAGGTTGAATATTTACAAAAGCTGCTGATGTATGAGCAGATCTTGTAGGTAAAGTAGAAGCTTGAATTCCAGAAGATGATCCTAGAAATCCTGCTGTAATTGCAGATAATGTATGAGATAATGTATGAGATTGTGCTGGTATGGCAGCAGATTTATTTGAAACCTATGTTGTTACAATTATTGCTGCAATGATTTTATGATATACAATTTTTGCTTGAGATATGATTTATATTTTATATCCATTAGTATTATGAGCTGCATCTATTATTTTTTCTATTGTTTGATCATTTTGTATTAAATTATGAAAAAATAAAAATATAATGTTTGCTCTTTATAAATGACTTATAGCTTCATGAGTATTAGCTGCTTTTGCTTTTTATGTTATTACTAAATATTTAATTTTAGAAAATAGTTTAAATTTATATTTTGCATCACTTATTGGTTTAGCTTTAACTGCAGCAATGGTGGTAATTACAGAATATTTTACTTCTACAAGTTATTCTCCTGTTAGACAAATTGCAGAAGCATCTAAAACATGACATGGTACTAATGTTATTGCTGGTTTAGCAGTTTCTATGAAATCTACAGGATTACCAATTATTGTAATTGTATTATCTATACTTTGATCATTTTATTTTGCATGAATATATGGTATAGCAATAGCTGCTGTAAGTATGCTTTCTATGGCTGGTATAATTGTAACTATTGATTCATATTGACCAATCACTGATAATGCTTGATGAATTGCTGAAATGGCTGAATTAGATAAAAAAGTAAGAGCAGTTACTGATCCTCTTGATGCAGTAGGTAATACTACAAAAGCAGTTACAAAATGATATGCAATTTGATCAGCTGCACTTGCTGCCTTAGTTCTTTTTTCTGATTATGCAGCAAAAACTGCTTGAATTGATTTTTCTATAAATAATCCTTATGTACTTTCTGGTCTATTTATTGGATGATCTCTTCCTTATTATTTTGCAGCATTATCAATGCAAGCTGTATGAAGAGCTGCATCTACTGTAGTAGAAGATGTACGTGATCAATTTAAAAATAATAAATGAATTATGACTGGTAAATCAAAACCAGATTATGGTCGCACAGTTGATATTGTTACAAAAGCAGCATTAAAAGAAATGATTTTTCCAGCTTTAATTCCAGTATTAATTCCAATTATTGTTTATTTCTGATTAGGTATTTTTGTAAGTGTAGAAATAGCAAAACAGGCATTATGAGGTATATTAATTTGATCAATTATTACTTGAATATTTGTTGCAATATCAATGACAAATGGTTGATGAGCATGGGATAATGCTAAAAAATATATTGAATCTTGATTTTTTGGTGGAAAATGATCAGATGCTCATAAAGCAGCTGTTACATGAGATACTGTTTGAGATCCTTACAAAGATACAGCAGGTCCAGCTATTAATCCAATGATTAAAATTATAAATATTATAGCTCTTCTCATAGTTTGATTATTATAATTAAAAAAATAGCAAAAAACCCTGTTCTAGTTAATAGAACAGGGTTTTTTAAATGGTAATTATAAAAAATGAAAAAACATAAATTTATATACAGAATATTATATTTTAATTTTTTTTATACATATATTTATAAAAATTGGTTTTTTCTTTTCAAAACCAATTAAATTAGCCTATAATTGCTATTATCAGACCATTAAACAATTTTCTTCAAGTATATTTTACTAAAAAATTTGCATTAAGATAAAAATCAATTATAATTCTTATAATAATAAAGAATTGATGAATTTGAGTACTCAAATTCATTTTTTAAAAAAATTAAATTATTAATAACACTATATTTTATAACCTTTATTTAATATGTTGGATCTAAAAAAAATTGAAGCTGCAATAAATCAAATATCAGCAGAAAAAAAAATTGATAAAGAAAAACTTATTGACATTATAGGGCAAGCAATAAAAACTGCTTATAAAAAAGATTATTGAAGTAAAGATACTAATGTAAATGTTAATTTAGATTTTATTAATAATAGCATAGAAATTTCTGTAGAAAAAACTATAGTAGAAAATGTAGAAAATCCATATATAGAAATAGCACTGAATGATCTTGGAAAAGAATCAAAAAACTATCAAATATGAGATACGATAGAGATTGATGTAAGTGATGAAATTTTATCAAATGAAGAATGATTTTGAAGAATAGCATCTCAAGCAGCTAGACAAATTATTATACAAAAAATTCAAGAATCAGAAAAAGAAAAAATTTACAATTTATTTAAAAACAAAGAATGAACTATAGTAAATCTAAAAATAGAACTTGTAGAAAAAAATAAAGTATTACTAGATTATAATTGAAACACTGTAGTTTTACCTAAATCAGAACAAGTGGCCAAAGATAAATATGCTCCAGGACAAAGAATTTATGTATATATTTGAAAAGTAGAAAACGATATAAACTGAATACCAAAAGTTACAATTACAAGAAAAGATAAAAATTTTATTGTTAAACTTTTTGAGATGAATTGTCCTGAATTAGAAGATTGAACTGTAGAAATAATTAGAATCGTGCGTATTCCTTGATTTAAAACAAAAATTATAGTTTGATCTCAATATGAGGAAGTAGATCCTGCCTGAAGTCTAATTTGACCAAAATGAATTAGAGTAAAAACTGTTGTAGATGAGCTTTTTTGAGAAAAAATAGATATTATAAATTATACTGAAGATATTAAAGAGCTTATTAAAAAATCTCTAAGTCCTGCTCAAATTATTGATTTACAAATAGACACAGAAAATAAGACTGTTACATGTTTTGCTCTTCCAGAAGAAAAATTAAAAGCTATATGAAAATCCTGATCAAATGTAGCATTAGCATGAGAATTAACATGATACAGAATTACTATAGAAGAAAAAGATTTAGCCTCTAGTTGAGAAATAGTTATGGAATAATTTTTATTTCAATTATAATTTAATTTCTAATTTATTAAAATATGTCATCAAAAAAATTAAAAATTCAACTTTTAGAAAGAGTATCATGATTAGGTAATAAATGAGATATTATCAATGTAAGTCATGTTTATGCTATAAATTTTTTAATTCCTAAAAAATTAGCAAAAATAATAACTTCAGACATTGAAAAATGAATTCAAGAAAAAAATAAAAGACATTGAAAATTTAAACAAGAAATAATAGGCCATGCTCAAGAAATAGCGGATAAATTACATGGAAAAAATATTATTTTTGAAATTAAATGATCTAGTAAAAAGGCTTTTTGATCTATAAAAGAAGAAGATATTGTAAATAAAATAAAGAAAGATTTTTCTATAACTTTAGATAAAAAATTTATTTTATTACCGGAAGAACAACATATTAAAAAAGCTTGATTATATGATATAAATATAAATTTATGATCTAATGATATTTATATTAAAATGACATTGGAGTTAAAACTTAGTAAATAAAAATTAAAATGAATTATTTATCAATAGATTATTGAACAAAAAAATGTTGACTTGCTATAAATGTTTGAAATATAGCTATTCCTTTAAAAATAATTGCAACTAAAGTAATATTAGATGAAATTAAAAAAATTATTGAAGAAAAAAAAATAGATACTATAGTTATTTGAATGGCAAATTATGATGATTGAAAAGAATCGGTACATTCTAAAAGAATTAAATCTTTTTCATGAATTTTAAAAAAAAGTATATTAAAAAATATTGAAATCGTTTTTTATGATGAGTGATATTCTACATTTGAAGCAAAAAATAATCTTGAAGAAGTCTGAATAAAACAAAAAAATGTAGATGATATTGCTGCTTGTATAATTTTACAAAATTATTTAGATTTATAAAATACAGTTTATATACTCAAGCTAAATTGATCAACGCTTGTATTCAGCACTATCTAGTCTAATTTAAAAGACTTTTAAAATTTATCCTCACGAATGCGGGGATCAAAATTTAGAAAAACCAAATTTGCTTGAGTAAATAATTACTAAATTCTTTATATTTATTTTATAAGGTATTATTTAATAAATTCATTATAAATGATTTCAAAAAATACTAAAACATATTCCATTGTTAAAAATAAAAAAGCTTTATTTAATTATGAAATTATAAAAGATTACGAAGCATGAATTGAACTAACTTGATATGAAGTAAAAAGTGTTAGATTATGAAATGTTAATTTTAGATGAAGCTTTGTAAGTATTATAAATTTTATTCCTTTTATAATAAAACTACACATATCTCCTTATAAATTTATATCAAACCAAAAAATAATAGATCCTATTAGAGATAGAAAAATATTTTTGCACAAAAAAGATATAATATATTTATTACAAAAATTAAAAGAAAAATGAAATACATTAATACCAACTGAAATTTACTTTAAATGAAACTTAATAAAACTAAAAATTGCTCTTGCAAAATGAAAAAAACAGTATGATAAAAAAGAAGTGATAAAAAAACGTGATATTCAAAAAGATATTCAAATATCATTAAAAAATATATTTTAATTTTAAAAAAACAAATCTGGCTTTTAGAATACCTAATAATAAGAATTAATTTTCGGTTTTTTTCTTTTTATAAAACTTCTAAATTAGACTAATTTAAAGAAATTTTATTTAAAAACTGAAAATTAAGTTTATTAAGTATATTTTAATTTCAAAAAAATTTACTCCATAAAGATTTTTGAATTCATAATTCTGCCATTTTTGACTTTGGTATTAACCAATTTTCAAGTAATATTTCAAAAAGCATTACTTCTTTATCATGAATATTTCAATCTACTTTAATTAAATCAGAAATTAATTTTAATACATCTAATCTATCTCATGGTAAAAAATCAGCATCGTTGTAAACATTTTTAGCATCAATAGAAAAATTTTCAAAATTAAGATTACCTTTATATTTAGCAAAACTAAAAGTTTTTAGATCAAAGCCACTTCCAAATTTACTTTTTAAAAAGTTAAGAACAACTACTTTTTCTTTTTCATTTATTTGATTGTCAATAAGCATAAATGAAAGTAAAATTCTTAAAATAGCTTCAAATGTATTATTATTCATAAATAAAAAGTTAAAAAATAAAAACATTATTATTATAATCTTGTTTTTATTAAAATCAATAATTTAGAAATTTTTTTATATTTACACTTTTTTATTATTAATTTATAAATAATTTAGACAGTATAGTAAAAATAATATCTAATATAATTTAAAAGATTTTAAAAAAAACTGAAAACTAATTTTTATTGGGTATAAAATAATATTGAAAAAAATTGTGTTACAAATATACTAAAAAATGAATTAATATACTTTCGTGCAAAGTGTAAACTAATCTGTTTTAATATTTTATTAAATTTAAAACAAAACCTGATTTGTTATATATTAAAAACAACCAAATTAAAACGTTTTTTAACCTGAAAAATATGAACGAAAAATTTAAACTTTATTTTAAAGAAAATTTTTTTGAAAATAAAAAAGAATTTGAATCTTTTTTATTAAGTTTAAATAAAACTTTAAAAAAAACTATTCGAATAAATACAAATAAAATTAATATAAAAAATTTAAAAAATAACCTTGAAAATTTAAATTACAAACTTACTAAAACTTTTATTAATAATGTTTTTTATATTGAAAGATGAAAAAATTTTAATGAATTAGAAAAAAGGCTTGGTTTTAGCTTGGAACATTTAATGTGATATTTTTATATTCAAGAACTTTGAGCTAGTTCTTCAGTTTATTTTTTATCTGATTGAAAAATTGATAAAAAAGAGTACTTAATTTTAGATATGGCTGCTAGCCCATGATGAAAAACTACACAATTATCTGAATATTATCCAAATAGTTTTATTGTAG
>CAYRGR010000011.1:0-12199 GCA_964423755.1 uncultured Candidatus Peribacteria bacterium | reverse complement strand
AGGAGGTATAATGGTACCGCTTGCAATAACAGAATATGTAAATCATTTTAGTTCTTGTGTTCATACAATAGCTCAAGTTTCATATCATGGGTTAGATCCAGTCATAGCAAATAAAACTTCTTCTACTCAAGAATTAGCTTGATAATAAGCTATATTTCAGTTTTCTATTCATTTTATATTTCTTGAAATTGGCACAATTTTATCAAGTAAAAATAAAGCAATCATACAAATAATAACTATTATAAAAAGTGCTATCATTAAAGCTGATCATTTTTTTAAATTAATCATACTAAAATTATTAAAAATTATTTAAATTAACTGTAGTAGAAATATTTATTTCAGGACTAATTCATTTTATTTGTTTTCTTTTTAGATGAGAGAATCATAGTACAATATTGAATCTTATATACGAATTAATACGAGTGTTTATATCATATTCTTTCCAGGAATATCTATAGTCTTTATTTGGATAAATAAAAATCTTAAGATTTTTTACATTAATATAATCTGGTAATAAATTTATCCATTCAGAATCATTTCAAGTAGGAAAAATACAATTAAAATCATCATGACATTTCCAAGTATCTATTATACCATCTGCAGCTCAAGAACCAGAATTATCATGATCAAATCAACTATCATATCCTATTAATTTTAACATTTGTATATTTCAAAGACATCCAGTACCTGTTCAATCACTAAAATTACAACTATCTGTAGTGTCTGGATCTTGAATTATATTTAATCTAAAAAAAAGTCTTTCTTGTGTATCTCATTTTTTAATTAAGTATAATTCTTTTACTTCATTACCACTAAATGCTACTGGTCATATTCATAAATTTTCATCATCTGCATCTCATCTAATATTTCAATCACAATTCTCATCTCATAATCATCAACTTGTTGAACATTTTCAATTATCAATTTCATTATCTTCATTTATATTATAATCTATAAATTGGAATGCATATTGTCAAAATCTTTGATATTTTCAAGTAAAAGAGCCTCAGTAATTATTAAATTCTTTTAAACATCATCAAGTTCACATACTTACTCAACTTCAACTTCTACAAAAATAAAATCAACTTCAATAAGAAGTTAATGAAATATTTCATCAACTTCAATAATTTCAAAATCAAGTTTGTTTGCTATAGTGTCAAGATCATATATTTGTTCAGACAGAGCTTCTGTTCCAGTATTCTTCATAGTCTATATCTCATCAAAAATCTTTTACTACAGAAACAATATTTTCTACAGCATTATATAAATCCTGATTTAAGTCTAATTTGTAGGACATTTTTGTCTTAAAAATTCAAATAGATGATAAAGAATCAAATGCTATCAAAATAATAAAAGCAAATAAGGTCACAGATAGTATCATTTCTATCAAAGTAAAACCTTTTAATTTTTTATTTAACAAATAAAATCAATTTTTAATTTTCATATTTTATTTATTTTTTAAATTATAAATAATTTGTTTAGGTAAAAATGCAATGTCCTTAATTATTCAAAATAAAAATTTAAATATAATTAAGGCCGAGTCTGATAATCAAATAAAAATTCAACCTATATCTAATTTTAGATTGTCTCATAATTTAGATTCTTCATATTTTTTGATCCAATTAAATTTAGAACTAAAATAAACATTTTTATTTATATCATATTCTTTAGATTTATTTAATATATTTATTTCTATTTTAAGATTGTCAATTCAACTTTTAGATATTTCTTTTGCTTTATTAATGAGATCAATTATAGATTTTAAAACATCATCTGGTATTTTTTTTGTTCATAAAACATGTTTTTCACTTAATTCATTTTTTAATCAATCTAATCAAGCAGATGTTTCTATTATTCTCATTAAATGAATAATTTCTTTTTTTGTTAATTTAGAATTTAGCTTTTTAACAGCATCAATTATATTGCTTTCTAATTCTTTTTTTTCTTTATTTTTAAAAATTCAAGCTTTATCTATATTTTTTTTATTTTTTATTTCAAAATTATTTCATTTTTTTTCTGCCATATAGTTTAAATTTTAATAAAAAAGTAAATTTTATTTTGATTGATTTAAATTTAAATCAATAATTTCTTGTGATTTTTCTTGTAATTCTAATTTTATTAATTGTAATTCAGCTTCTTTTCAAAATACTCATCATTCATCTATCATTATAACTTCTTCAAAATGTCTTCTAGCCATATTATAATCTTTTTTTTCAAAAAACCAAATTCATAAATTTAAAATTGCTATAGGATTTTGAATATTTAAATCCAAAGCTTTATTTAAATCGTTTATTGAGTTAAATTCTTCATTTCTAATTCTATATACCCATCATCTTAAAGCATATAATATACTAGAATTATTAAATTTTTGAATTCATTTATTTGACCATAACATTGCTTTTGATAATTCATTTTCTTCCATAGCCGTAAAGATGGCAATATTATAATCATCTTCATTTACATCTTCTTCATCTAACAAATAACGAAAAATTTTTATCATATTTTTTTTATCTCATAAAACATAATAATTATATAAAAGTCGTCTTTCTATTTCTGTTTTTGGAGTGTATCAATTTAAAACAGCATTATTTAAATATAAATTTGACATAATAGGATCTTCCAAATTAAAATTAATTATTCATAATAAATATGCTATTTTTGTATCTTTATAATCAAAATTATAATATTTTTCTAAATACTTGTTAGCCTTTTTATAATCTCATAATTCATAATAAGAATATCACGTTATTTTTATAACTATTTTATAATCAGGTCTTTTGGTTAAAATTTCTTCTCAAATTAATGCTGAAGCTAAAAAATCTTTATTTTCTAAAAAAAATCCTGCAATTAATGCATATTTTGAATTTTGATCTGCTCATTGTTGAGTTTTTTCAAAATTTAATACAGATTTTTTTATTTTATTTATTTTTTCATAACTTCCAGAATATGATTTTATTGTATTTACACAATTTGTAATACCACTATAACAATCATATACTAAAGAATAATAATCTTTATTTTCATTAGATATATTTAAATTTTTTAAATCTTCTTTTGTGTATTCATTATTTGTATACATTAAAGAAAATAACATTTTTTTAGTTTCTTCATTATTTATCTCATTAATTGGGATTTTTAAATAATAATTGTAAGCATTTTTAAAATCTTTTAAATCAAAATAAATAGAAGCAATTTTTTTTTCAAGTATATGATCATTTTGTAATTTTCAATATACATCTAAATAATTTTTTAAGGCCAATTCTTTCATATTTTGTATATTGTACAAATCTCATTGAGTTATTATAGATTTGAAATTAATTCTTTTTTTTAGTTGTTGTATTTTTTCTTCTTTTGTTATAATAACATTATTAACATTAGATCAAGTATTGATAATTGACGGTTTAATTAATTCTTTTTTTTCTTCTTGCTTTTGTTCTTCTTGTTTAAGACACGAAGAAAAAATGATAGTTATTATAAATAAATAAAAAATTTTTTTAAACATATTAAAAAATTAAATTATGTTTTTAATACTCTAAACTAAATTAATCAACATTAGCATGAAATACTAGATAGTATTATTTTAGGTTTTTTAAAAATAAAAAAACCAAAAATCAATTTTTATTAGGTATATATATCTTAAAAAATTATTCGACGGTCTCGCGGTAGCGAGACCTAGTCTATTGTAAAAGGTTTTTAAAAATAAAAAAACCAAAAATTAATTTTTATTAGGTATATAATAAATATTATTGCTTTTATAATTTAATCAAGTTTTTATATTTTTTTGCTTTTTTTTGTTTTTTACATAAAAATTAGTTATACTTAAAGAAAATTATTTGATTTGACGGTCTCATTTTAGAGAGACCTAGTTTAATTTAAAAGGTTTTTGAAAATAAAAAAACTGAAAAATCTTTATTAAGTATATTAACCGATCTTATTTTATGAATAAGCAAATTCAAATAATTGAACAATTTTTATCAACAACAAATGAATATATTTTATTCATACCTCTTTTTGTATTTATTTTATGAATAATAGAAACAATTTGAATTATTTGATATGCTGTTGTTTGAGAACTTATAATAGCCATAGTTTTTGCTTATCTTACTATTGATATGCAATTATTTTTTTTAAGCATGTTTTTGTTTTTTTTATGAATGATTTTATGATGTTTAGGATGATATTTTATAAGTCTTTTTTATTATAATAAAGTTATTATTTTTCTTAAAAAACATTTTTGTTTTATTGATAATTATTTACAAAAAATAGAAAAGCTATTTTATAAGTATCATTTTTTTTCATTTTTGATTATTATCAATATTTGATTATTAAGGCCTCTTTTATCAGTGTATTTATGATATATAAAGTATAATTTTAAATTATATTTTTTATGAAGTTTTTTTTCTTGCCTTTTTTATGTTTCTACTAGAGCTTTTATATGATACCTAATTGGTATTTATTGAAAAATTGTTTTAGAATATTTAAAAATAAGTTTTTATTATTTTTTAATTTTAATTTTTTTTATCATTTTTTTCTTTTTAATAAGAAAATTTGTTATAAAAGACAAGCCTATTTAGTTTACAGTTTAAAGTTGATAGTTTATAATAGTTAAAAGTATAAAGTATAAAGTTAAGGATTCAAATTTTTAATTATAAATTTTGAATTAAAAGAAATCAAGAGGATCTTTTTATGCTGATTTTAGTCGGGATTTCTTAAATAGTTTACAGTTAAAAAATTATTTTAAACTTTTATAAATTTCAAATTTTTTCAAACCTATTGCTCAAACGGCAAAAAATGCAGCAAATAAGTCTATAAGTGACCAAGGAACAACAATAAATGTAACTAAAGCAATAATTCCTATTTTTTTCCAAAAAGGAATATAATTTTTTATTATTTTGCCTTTTGCAAGATATTTATTAATAATTAAAGAAGAGAATACTATAACTATAAAAAGCTTATAAAAAACAAAACTAAATATATAAACAAATAGTAAGAAAAAACTAAAAGGAATTCATATTATTGTTAAAAACAAAAGTACAATTAAAAATGGAAATATAGCATAATATGCAAGTCATAAGAAAAAACTTTTCCAATAACTTTTTTCTAAAATCAATGCAGTTTCTTTTAATAGTTTTTCAAAAGTAAAATATAAAATAATTCCAAAAACTAATAAAAATAAATAATTGTATAATAAATATGTTGTTATAATTCATAAAAATCATTTTGATACTCATTTTCAAATCTCTTTATTTTTTAGGATTTTAAATTCTTTTTTTCAAGAAACAATTGATTCTAATTTTAAATTTTGTTTTTCAGAAAAATAAATAAGATTTCATTTTATAATTCATGTATTTAATAAAGAAATTTTTTCCATTGCTATTTCTGTATTTCAACCAATTTCTCAATTTAAAATAAATTCTCCTCAATTAATGTAGGCATCTCATGCTGTATTTCAATTAAATTGAACATTTCATCAATTCAAAATAGTATTTCATAATATTTTTGAATTTTTTCCAATTATAATTTGTCATCAATTTACTATTAAATCTCAATCAACATTTCATTCAATAGTAATATTTCAACCTACAATTCTAATATCACCTCATACATTTCATATAATTCTAATCATTCATCAAGCTATTACTAAATCTTCTCATACATTATTATTTATATTTATCATTCATCAAGCTGCATATAAATCTCACTCAATATCTTGAGAAATATTCACATTTCATCAAGCTGCATAATAATTTTTGCCAGATATAAAAAATCCTCAATCATCTAAACTTCCATAAGAACTAGATGCAAATATTATAGTAGGAAATAATATAAAACCTACTAACAATAAATAAAGTTTTTTCATAAATTTAAAATTAAAAAATAAAATAATCCTGTTTTTATTTTACTCTAAAATATTAAATAGCAAGAAATTTTTTTTTCTTCAATTTTTCAGTTTTTTTCTTTAATTTATTAAATATATTTTTTATTATATCTAATAAGAATTGTTTGTTATTTTTTTAAATCTTTTAAATTAGATTAAGCTTTGCTACTGTAAGACCGTTAAATAATTTTTTTAAGGTATAATAATAATTCTAATTTTTAATATTATGAATAATTTAAATCAAGAAGAAAAAAATAATTTAATAAATTCTTATATTGATAATTTTATTCAAAAAGAAAATCAAAAAAAATGATTTTCTAAAAATTTTAATAAATTTAAAAATAAATGGAATGAATACAAATATGTAAGACTTGCTGCTTGAGTAGCCTTGGTTTGAGGTACGGTAATAGCTACTATATCAGGAGCTTTAGCAGTAGCTTGAATTTTGATAACCACTCGTGCCGCTGTAAGTTCTATAGGATGATTTGTAACTACAGATGCAATATTTGATATTATAAATGAAAAAGTAACTAAAGATCCTTTGGAAAAATTATTAACAAGATCTAAAAATGTAAATAATAAAAAAGATTTAGAATTATTAATTCAGCAAGTTTTAAAAGATATTGAAAATAATTCAAAAGAAGAAATTTGTAATAAAATCAATCAAACAAGAAAAAAAATAGAATCTAAAAATAGAAAAAAAACTATATTATCTACAATTGCTTGAATTTGACTTTGAATTTTTTGATGATCAAGAATATTAGAAGTAGCAAGTAATCCATGAATAAAAGAGATTATTAGTTCTGCTCAAAATAAAGTATGAAACATTTTATCTTCTAATAACATCATTATGAATAAATCAATTAATTCAAATTTAATAAAAGATGTTTTTGATGATATAAAAAAAGATCATCCAAAACAATGATATGTAACAATAGAACAAAGTGTAAGAAGAATAGAATGATTAAAAAATAGTATTTGATTGCATGAATCAGAAAAATTAAATCAATTTAATACTTCGGTTGCAACAGAAATTAGAAAACCATGATCAGATATTATAAAAACATCTAGAGATTTGTGATATTTAAAAGAATGACAAAATTTTGATGAGGTAGCTAAAAAATTAACTCAAGATAAAATAGAAAAAATTTTACTTAAATCTTATGAAAATGATTTATTAATTTGAAATAAAATAGATTCTATTGCTGCAACAAATAAAGTAGACGATATAGCATTAAATGATATTGCTGTTATAAAAAATAAAGATACATTTTTGAATAGAGCAAAAAATGTGTGATTATGAATAATATGATGATTAGGATCTTTGTTTTTATGAAATAGTTTAGTATTAAGATCGAGAAATAAAAAATCATTATTAGATATAAAAAATGAAGAAATTTTATGAAATGAAAATAATATAAATCAAAAAGAAGATGAATGAAATAAAGCTCCTTTAAATTTAGAACAAAATAATATTTTTGATAAAAAAAGTGAAAATCAAGAACAAGTAAAAGATAAAGCTGATATATCTAAAAAAATATTTTCTAAAAAAATTGATGATAATGATAAAATTATTGATTGAGATAAAAATATTTTTACAGAACAAAAATTTAAAATTAATTCAATTAATGATGATTGAAAAGATAAATCAATTTTTAAAAAAAATGATTGCAAAATTCATTATAATGAAGATTTAAAAGAAAAAAGTTTAAATAATAATTGATTATCTAAAGAAAAAATTGACTCTATTAAATGACAAAATAATACTATAAATAATGATATTTTTTTAAAAAATAACCAAAAAGATTTTATAAATAAAAAAATATGATTATTTAGTATAATTAATAAAAATTTTTGATTTAAATTTGAATGAGATACATATAAGGAAAATATGGATAATTATAGTGTTTTATTCACAAAAAAAACAATATGATGAGAATTTGCATTATCTGTAAATTGAAAACAAAATAATATAGAATTAAAAATGTATTGGTTTGATCATTGAATATGTAAATATGAAAATATTGTAAATTTAAAAAATGTTAATTCTTTTAATATAAAAAATTTTATTTTTAAAATAAATGAATTGTTAGAAAAAAATTTTATTGATATTTTAATTAAAAGAGATGAAATTAAAAATGAAGAATTTAAAAACAATTTTCATACTGTAGAAATTTCTAGAAATGATTTATTTGAAATATATAAATTATTAAGTTTAGACATTGTTAAGAAACAATGAAATGAATTTTGATGAAGGTGGTTTCAGAGTATTTATGATTTAAAAAATTGAGTTCTTAAAATGCATAATCTTGTCAATCCTACTAAAGAAAAATGAGAAATAATAGCAACTCCATGATCTATTGAACTTAGTTCCGATTTTATTAATAATTATACAAATGAATATCTTTATAAAACATTTCCTTGAAAAGAATGAGATTTAATAAAAAAAATTATGTTTAATGAAATTAAAAGTGATCAAAATGTAAAAATATTTAAAATGTCCTGAAGTATTTTTACTTTTAATTGGCACAAACATCCAGACAGTCATGTAATACCAAGTGAGTCTGATTTAAGTTCATGACACGTATCTTTATTTAAAAAAGAATTTCCTTTGCCATTAGTGACTTTTTGAATTGTAGTAAAAAAAGATGCATATTTAAGAAAATTTTGAAGTATTAAACCAAATGCAATAGAAATTAAATGAAGACATTATTGATGAGAAGAAGATTATGTTATGTCATATTGGAAGGTTTTAAAAAGAAAATGAGCTTATTCATATTCACAAAATGAATTACAGCCCGTGAATATTAAGATTGTTAATTAATTTATCTTACTAGGTGTGAATTCAAAATTTTTTGAGTTCATCCTAGGAAGAGAAATTGTTCATTAACATTTTTGTATTTAAAAACAAATAAAGGAATATTTTTAAAATTTATTTTTTAAATTTTCCTTAGTCTATAGTGTTTTATACTTGATGAAAATTGTTTGATAGTCTTATAATAGTGAGACTTAGTCTAATTTAAAAGGTTTTAAAAAAAACTGAAAATTAATTTTTATTAAGTATGTATTGAAATTAAATTAATTTATGCTTGCATAAATAATAAGTTAGTTTATTTTGAAGAATTTTAAATTTCAAGTTTAAAAAATCAATTTTGTTTAGGTATAGTTTTGTAAAACAAAAAATAACATTTTTTCTAAAAAAGGAGAATAAAAATGGAAAACATTAAAGAGCAAAATTTAGATTTTATAAGTGATAATCCTCGTTTAACACCTCTTATTAAATCATCTTTATCTGACAAAATAGTTACAATTATTGGTCTTGGTGGAGGAGCAGAAATTGCTTTTCAGCTTTTGAGGGCTGGAATTTTACATCAAAATCTTATTGATTTTGATGTTCTTGAAAAAGGGAATTTGGTTCGTCATATTTGCGGGAATAATTATGTTGGCAAAAATAAAGCAATTGCAGTAAGTGAATTTCTCGGTAATTTTATAGGGGTTAAGAATGATATAGCGTATAATTTATTTAAACCATATACATTTAATATTTTTGATAATCAAGAGATGTTTCGTGAATTAGTATCTAAATCAGATATTATTATTTGCGCTACAGATACAGATTCTTCGAGATATTTGATCAATGATATTTGTATAGAATTAAAAAAACCAGCAGTTTTTGTTGGAATGTTTGAAAAAGGGTCCGGAGGTGAAGTTTTTACATATATTCCAGGATTAGCTTGTTATTCATGTATTTCAAATTCTACACGTAGACAAGAGTTTTTAAAAAAATACGAAGCAACTTTAGATAAAAAAGATTGTTCTTCTGTAAGAGATGTAAAATCAGCTCCTGGATTAGGTATTGATCAATCATTTCTTGGTGCTATTACTGCAAGGAAAGCAATAGATACAATGCTTATAAACAAAGAACATTCTCTTCCTATGGTTGGCACAAATTGGATTATTTGGTCACTTTTTGGAATAAAAGATGTTATAGATGATCATTTAACATCAATTCTATTAATACCACAAAAAAGATCTGATTGCACATCATGTTTTTTTTAGCAAAAATCAAATATATTTATTAATTGTATTTGAAATTGCAAAAATTATCCCTTCTTTTAATTTAGAAGGGATTTTTTTCTTTGATTTTTCAGTTTTTTTCTTTGTTAAAACAAATATTTTAAATTTGTTTTATTTTTTAATTTTATTTTTTTATGGAAGGTGTAGATTTTTTAAAAGAAGAATCATTAATTAAAAATAATTATTCAAATGAATTATTATTTCAAAATAAAATACCAGAATGATGTTATAAGGATGTTTTAATTAATAAAAATAATGTATGATGATCAGTAGATGATATTTTAAATCAATGACCATGATTAGGTATAGAAAGACAAAATTATACATGATTATATGTTATTGAATGATTATTATGATGTTCAGAAGACAGAGCTGTGGCTACTGTGTTTATTTTTGTAGAAAAAATAAACAAAACAAATAATTGAATATTTATCGATTGAGACGTGAGAATAATTTATAATTGAAAGGATTTACATTTTTCTCATAAATGTAAATGAATTAAATTAGAAGATAATATGGTAAATATAGATGAAGCTTGAATTTTTATAAATATTAGAAGTTCTAAATTTATAAATAATAATCAAGAAATTAATGAAGTTTTAAAAAAATACAATAATATTGCAATTGAATGATTTGTTTTAAATAATTTAAAACAAAATGGTTTATTATTATGAAATTCAAAATATGAAATATATAGAAATAAAAAAAAATTTGTACTTGAAGCAGTAAAACAAAATGGATTAGCTATACAATTTGCTTCCAATGAATTAAAAAATGATAATAATATAATAAAAGAAGCAATTTGTAGTAATTATTTAGCCTTTAATTTTTTATCATTAGACAAAAGAAATAATCCAGAAATTTCTGATATTTATAAAGAATTTAAAAGCACTTCAGAATATATTTTTGCCCATAATTGAATAATTTTATGAAAAAAAGAAAATTATAATGCAAGAGATAATAAAGATTTAGTTATGCTCGCAGTAAAACAAAATTGAATGTCATTATTATATGCAAGTAATAGATTGAAGAATGATCCAGATATTGTTTTGGCTGCTGTAAAACAAAATTGACTAGCATATCAATTTATACAAAAAAAATCTTTAAAATTATCTAAAGAAATTGTCATATCTGCAATTAATTCAAATATTAATGTTGTAGAATATTTTTGACAAGAAATACTTAATAATGTGGATTTTGCAATTTATATTATCAAAAAACAATATAATAAATATGAATTAATGCCAGCTAATATAAAAAAAGACTTAAATATAAATTTAGTTTTAGCTACAAAAAATATATTATATGCGCAATCAAAGTCAGTTGTTAATTATATATTTTCTGATGTTAGATTTATAGAAGAATTATTAAGATTAAAAGAAAGAGAAATTTTAAATCAGGTCATTAATATGCAAACATGAGAGATCTTGTTTTTATGTGATAATATAAAATATATTATTTTTAATAAATATAAAGAAGTTGCTATACATTGGATACATGTTACAAAATGAAATATTTTAAATTATGCATGAATAAAAAATAATATTTCGTACTTAAAAGATCTAGCTTTAATAGATAGTAGAGTTTTAGATTATTTTCCTTTGGAAATAAAAAACAGTCCACAATTTATTCAAAAAATAATTTCTATTTCTCCACAAAATATTAATATAAATAGTGATAGTTTTAAAACAATAAATGAAATTATAAGTTCTGATTTAAAAACAGTATTAAATTATTTATATGTAAATTGAACAGATAAAATTAAGGTTTTATTAGAAAGAATAATATATACAAAAGATTTAAATTCTACAAATGAAAAAAATTATAATTTACTTATGTTACTTATAGAAGAAGAAAATAAAATAATATGAAATGATATATTTATATTTAAAATTTTAGAACAAGATAATATAAATGTTAATCAAATTTGAGAGAATGGCGTAACACCATTGAATTTAGCAATTAAATTTAAAAGATATTCAGTAGCAAAAAAAATGTTACAAAATCCAGATTTATGTTTGTTTAAATTGCCAAAATGAAATATGTTTAAGAATATGGTGACTTTTATGCAAGAAAATAATACTCCATTAGAAATTATAAATCTTACTAAAAATCATTCTAGATATAATTTTATAAATAAATATTTATAAAACCTATTTTATAATATATTCATGCTTAATAAAAATTAGTTTACGGTTTTTTTATTTTTAAAAAATTTTTAAATTTAGATTAGTTTTATTTATT
>CAYRGR010000010.1:0-12853 GCA_964423755.1 uncultured Candidatus Peribacteria bacterium | reverse complement strand
TATTTTATTTTTTTATTTCTTCATTTATTTTTTCTAGATTATTTTATGTAATTGCAGAATGGAAGGATTATAAATATATTTTTAATGAATGATTGTTGAAATTTTTCTTTATGTCAGATTATAATTTCTCTTTAATATGATGAATTTTTGGATTTTTACTTGTTTTATATATACAAATTACAAGATATAAATTAAATAGTAACAAATTTATAGATGCTGTAATTTTATCTTTTTTATTTGCATGAATTATTTGATATATTTGAGCTTTTTTATGATGACAAATTTGTTGAACTCCTACAGATTTACCAATCTGAATTACGTCAGATTCACTAAGTAAATGTGCTTATACTATGTCTACATTTCCACTATCTATAGTTTATGCTATAATTGCTTTTATATTATTTGTAATTTTTTATATTTTAAAAATCTTTGTAAAAACAGAATGATTAATATGATATATTTGAATTATTATTTTTTCTTTATTTTTATTAATATTTGAAAATTTTAATTGAAATACAGATATTTTTAAATCTTATTTTTATTTAAATATTAATCAGATCGGATCTCTTTTATTAATATTATTTTGAATTAGATGATTAATAAAGATTTACAAAAAAGAAACTATGTAGTTATTTTTTTAATATTTTCATATTTATTTTTAGCAGGAGTTTTTTTGACTAATATATACAATAATCTTATTGTATATATTTTTTTACTAATTGTTTTAATAGCAATTCAATTAATTTTTTATTTTAAAGAAATTACAGATTTAATATTAATATGATTAATTTGATTTTTAATTGGAATTTTTCTAAGCATTTATAATTTAAATTCTATAAACACTATACAGGATTTTTTGATAAATGAAACTAATAATTTTACTAAATTAAACGATATAAAATGAAAAGTTAAATATCATTATTCTCAAGATGAAAATTATAGTTCTTATCTTATTTCGGTTATTGATTTAAATTGAAATAAAAATAATTTTAATATTAATTTAATTATTAAAGTTAATAAAAAATCATTTTTACAAACATGAGATATTATTGTTTTTAATTCAAAAATTATTAAACCAGAAAATATTGATAGTTTTGAATATGATAAATATTTATTATTGAAAAACGTTTATGGTACAAGTTATGTTTATAATTTTTCTTTAATTTGAAATGAAATTTGAACATATGATAAATTTATTGTTTATATAAAAACTAATTTTTTAAATATCATAAATTCTATTTATCCAAAAGACACAGCTCCTTTTTTATGATGAATCTTAATTTGAACAAGATCTGAATTATCTAAAGAATTAAAAATTAATTTTAATAGATCTTGATTGACTCACATAGTCGCCGTAAGTGGTTTTAATATTACTATAATTATTACTTTTTTTACATTTTTATTAAAATATTTTCCTTATCAATTAAGAATTGTATTTATTACATTAGTCGTGATAATTTTTACTTCTATAGTATGAGATCAAATTTCTGTTATTAGAGCATCTATAATGTGACTTATAGCTTATTATTTTTTAAATTTTTGACAAAAAATAAATAGTTTTACTTTTTTAATATTATTAGTTATTGTTTTTACTTTAATTAATCCATTAACCATTAATTATGATATTAGTTTTCATTTATCTTTTTTGGCTGTTTTATGAATTTTATATACACAAGATTTTTTTAAAAAAATATTTTATTTTGTTACAGATAAATTTTCAATTAAAGAAGCATTAATAATGACATTTAGTGCTCTAACTTTTACTTTGCCAATTGTAATTACAAATTTTTGATTATTATCAATAATTTCTCCCATCACAAACTTATTAGTAACTCCATTTATTCCTCTTATTATGCTTTTTTGAATAATTAGTGTGGTTTGTTATTTAATTCATCCTATAATCTGAATATTAATTTGATTTTTAGCTTGGATTTGTGCTAAATATGTTTTACTAGTTATAAATTATTTTTGAAGCTTAAGTTTTAGTGTTATACCTATTGATCTATGAGTTTATAAATATGTTGTAGAAATAATTTATTTTTTAATCTTAATTTTCTTAATTTTATTTTTTAAAAATTCTAAAAAGTAAATTAAGCTCTATTTAAATATTCTTTTGTTCTTGTATCAATTTTTAGTTTATCTCATGTTTTTACAAATAAAGGTACATTTACTTTTAATCAAGTATTAAGTAGTGCTGGTTTTTTTCATCATGTTGCTGTATCTCATCTTTCTCCGGGAGGCGTTTCTATAACTTCTAAAATTACAACTGGCTCTAATTGAATATTTATAGGAAGTCAATTAAATTCTTGTAATATTACCTTATCTTGTTCAACTAAAAAGTATTTATTTTCTCAAATAATTTCTTTATCTAAACATATTTGATCATATGTATTAGTATTCATAAAATGATATCATTCATTATCTTCATACAAAAATTCTGCAGAAGAATAAGTAATATTTGCTTCTTCTATTTTATCTACTTCTCTAAAAGTTTTTGATACAATATTTCATGTAAGCAAATTTTTTAAAGAAGTTTTTTGCAATCATTTTCATTGAGCTACTTTGACATGCTCAAATTTTAAAACTTCATAAGGTATATTATCTACAAGAATTTTTTTACCAGTTTTTACATCTTCCATTGTTGCCATATTTTAAAAATTTAAAAAATAAAATAATAATTTTAGATTTATTCGAAAGAATTATAAATTTCTAATATTTCTGCTCACATTTTTTCCCAAGAAAACAAATCAATCCTTTCATATCCATTTTTTATTAATTGTTTTCTTAAATCTTCATTTTGAGTCACTTCTAAGATAGCACTTTTAATACTTTCTATACTTAATGGATTAAAATAAGAAGCCCCATCGGGTCATGCTATTTCTGGTAAACTAGAAAAATTAGAACTTGCTACAGGAATTCAAAGAGCCATTGATTCAAGTAAAGGTAAACCAAATCATTCATATAAAGAAGGAAAAACAAATGCTAATGCTCAAGAATAAAAAATATTTAATTCTTTATTTTCTAAATATCAAAGCATGTGTACTCTTTTTTGTAAATTATTGTAAATAATTGCATTTCGAACGTCAAATGATGTATAATCTTCTTTTCAAATAATAACTAAATCAAAATTTACTCATTGTTTTAATAATTCTCAATAAGCCTGCACTAATCTTAAAACATTTTTATGTTCTCTTAAAACTCATACGTATATAATATAATTATTTTTAATTCAATATTTTAATTTTATTTTTTCTATTTCTTCTTCATTTGTAATTTTAAAAAAATCATTTTTATTTATTCCTTCGTATATTACTTGTATTTTATTTTCGGGAATATTTAAAACTTCTATAATATCTTTTTTTGTATTTTTACTAACTGCAATAATTTTTTTAGCCTTTTTTGTGATAGATTTAATAGTGATTCAATATGCAAATCTATGATGAAATCATGTCATTTTTTTACCAGGATAAAATGAAAGAGTTAAATCATGAATTGTAACAATTGATGGTTTGAGATAAAAAATTGGAGCATTAAAATGAGTAAAATGCATTAAATCTAACTTTTCTTTATAAAGTTTATACAAAAAAATCGTTTGTTCCATAAAAGAATAATGTCTTGAATTTGCAAAAACTTTTTTAAATCTAGGATTTTTACATTCGTACAAAGAAAAATTTGGTTCGTTAAAAAATAAGACATATTCATTTTTGTTATCATTTTTTTCAAGATAAGATACAAGTTCAAAAACATATCTTCAAATTCAAGTAAAACTTGTTGAATACATTCTACAATCTATTCAGATTTTCATAAATAAACATTAAAATTAAATTAAATTTTTATATAGCTTCATCATAATCATCATCATCTATTTGTTCTTTAATCTTATCTGCTTCTATTTGAGATTTTTTTTCTAAAACTTTTTTTTCTTTGTTTAATTTTTGTATTTGGAAATCTCTTACTTTTTTTGCATTTATTTCTACAATATTATTTTTAATATTATTTGAAGTGGTATTATTTTTAAAATTATTAAAAGCTTCTTCTAGTTTATAATCAAAATCTAAATAAATATTTTCTCAATGCCAATTATCTTTATAAGGAATCCATAATCAACTTTTTAAAAGTTCTATTCACCATCAAGTTTTATTTTGTTCTAAATCTTCTTTATAAATACCATTTGTTTGTAAAAATTTAACCATTTCTCAATTAAAATATTTAAAAGATTTTTTTTGTAAAATTTCTGTTTCTTCATTAGAAGTTCATTTTAAGTTTTTAATTGTATTTAAATCATTTAAAAATGTTTTAAAATGAGCCTCTGGCCATCAAGGAGTGATTGCTTGGTGTGCTCTGATATGAGGTATTGCTTTATTCAAATATTCTGCTCCACCAGCTAAAAATAAATTTGAATGTCATGATTCATAAATTCAATTATCATATAAATCTTTGGTAAATGTATGATTTTTAGAAACAGAATTAGCATAATGCATAATTTTGTCATAATCAGAATCTTTTTCTTTCATCAAAAGTAATTCAGTGTTAGTACCATTTAGATAAGGAGCTAGAGTATCTCAATATTCTTTCCAAAAAATTTCTGCATTTTCTAAACAAACTCATCTATCAGCTCATTTTATAATTTGTAAAGCCTTTTTTTCAGCATCAGGTCATATTTTTTCTCTTGCAAGTTTTACTACAATATTTTGAAAGAAATCAATATCTCTTGTATCTGATAAATAAGATAAAATAGGCATATTATTACCCCATCAAAGCTCTTGAATTAATTTAGTTAATTCTGCTTCTCTTATATTTTTTCCGATTCAAGACATTACAACAATAAAAGGTAAATAACTCATTTCTTTTAAAGTTCATCATGTTGCAAAGACTTTTTTCATTGCTCAAATTGCCATAAAATCATTTCAAGATTTAAATTGTCATGCAGCATAATTAATTCTTCATAATACAGTAGATTCTCTTGACTCACATTGTTTGTATCAACCTTCTTTAACTTCGTTTATTTGAGCATCACGAGATTTTCAAAATTCTTTTACAATACTTGTCCTTCTATATGGTTTTCTTTTTCAATCTGTTTGTTCTTGAAATAATTTAATAATAAGATCGGCTTCATCTATAGATTTATTTTTATTTAATTGTTCTTTAATATATTTTTCATATGTAGGATCTCATTCTAGTGATTGATTTAATGGAATTCAAGCTAATCTTTTAAACCAAATAAAATTATTTTGTTCTTTTGATAATTTTTTACTAGGATACAAACATCATTGAATATCTACAACATATATTAACATTGCTTCATACTCATATTGTTCTAAATTAGAAGTCATTAATCTTTGATATACAAATTCTAATGCTTGATCTGGTCACATTTCTTTTAATTTTCATTTTTTTTCTTCACATTTTTTCTTTCAAACACTTTCTACTTTCATTTGTAAGTCATTTCTAATTCATAACGGTAAAACTTTACCCATACTCAATGCAAGCTCTGCAGCTTGTAACTCACTTTGCTCTTTCATTGTTTCCGTAATAGAGTCTATTATTTGTTTTGCTCACAAAAATAAAGTCAAAGGTGATGGTTTTCATTTTAAATAACTCATTAGACTAAATTTATCTTTCATTTTAGTATCTGTATCCTTGCTATTTAGTTTTAAATTAGTGCATTGTAAATTTGGTTTTAATTTAAATTTTGTAATATATGCATAAAAAATTTCTGGAGTCATTGTCACTTTTGTCTTATTTTTCATATCAAAAACTGTATCTGTAATTGATATTGGATTTTTTGCTCATTTATGTTTCATTTCTCTTGTATTTTCTTTTTTATCATCATCTCAAATTACACATTTTATTTGTCATTCAGAAAATTCTTCTATGTATAATCATTTTCATTGTGTAGAAACAAAATATTTTATTCAATTAAAATCTTTATTGTCTTTCTGGTTTTCTATAGAAAAAGCATTCTTTTTTTCATCAAAAAAAATACTTTCAAAATCTTTTTGAGTGTTTTCATGAGATTTTAATGCTGTTAATAAATCAGGAGTATTATTAATAATAGCTTTTCTTTTACTTTCATTTTGTGTAAAAACTTTTAGAAACTCTTCAAAAGAAAAAGTTTGTTTTTGATTACTTTGCACAGTGATTGTATTTGATCAGATTTCTGTAATTTTTCATATAGCCACTTTATTAGAATCTTTACATGCAAATTCAAAAATGGTACCAATTTGTAATCAAAAATTGATTCATTTTGGATCTTCGAAATCAATATATTTTTTTAATTCTTCTACTGTATTCATTTGATCTTCTGGTACAAAAGATGTTATAGTATTGTTTTCTATTTCTTTATCAAAAATTGCTTCTGATTTTATATGACCAGAATTTACATTTTTACAAAATCTAATAAGATCATCATATGTCCACATTTCAGTTTTTTTATTTTCATCTTTTGATTTTAATGCTCATTTTCAAGATCTACAAGTAAGATCTGTAACTTTTATTCATTCTGTATCAGTTATTTCTTCTATTTTTAAATAAATATCAAAGGTTTTATCTTCTTGAGGATCTGTAAATTTAGCACAAATTACATCTCAATTTTTTATATCTTTAAGTCATTCTATTTTTGTATCAAAATCATCAGAATTAATTTGGTTATAAAAATTCTTTTTACTTTGTATTTTATTATAATTTTCTCTTGTTTCTTTAAAAACATTTGCAAGCTTATTTTCTTCCAAAATTTTATTTAAATTTTCTTCTGTAGAAATTACAGGATCTAAAAACAAATCTTTTGTAGTGATATTAATATCTTTTGAACTAATTAAGTCTTTTAATTCTTTTTTTTGTGCATCATCTAATGTTAAACTATTTTTAACACAAAAACTTTTTAAATATTCATCAATACAATTATCAACCTTTTCTTTTGTATAAATTCACATTTCTTCTAATTCATTTAATTTAATAGTAGGTATAAATGTTTGTATTAAATCTTTTTTTTGTTCTAGACTAAATAATGTGTTATTTTTTAATAAATCTATTAATTTATCATCCTCATATCATGATATATAAAAATCCTCTAAGCTTTTTTTTGTCTCTTCATCAAGACTATCAAAATTAATAGATTTAATTGCTTTAAAAACATTTTTAATATCCTTTTTTGTCAGATTTTTTAATTTACAGACATTTTTTAAAAAATCATTTCTACTTGATTCTGAATTTAGTAATTTTCTTAAATCATACAAAGAACAATTATTATTTATTTTTGATTTAATTAATGTTTTTTGTTCTTCATTAATATCATATAAATCTTCATAAATTTTATTTAAAGAATCTTTTGAATTTTCAATTTCTTTTCATCATTGTTTTATAAGTTCTTTCAATAATCCAAATTTATCTATTTTATCAAAATCCAATCAATTAAATTCTTTATCATATCTAATAGCAAATTTTTTTAATTCATCTTTAATTTCTGTAGTAAGACCAGAATCAGAAAGTGTCTTAATTTTATTAAAAAAATTTACAAATTCTGTTGGATTAGTTTGTTTTTCTTGTACAAATTTCTTAATAAATGTATATTCTAATTTTTCATCTGGTTTGTTTACTGGTTTTTCATTTTTTTCTTTTGAATTATCAGGTTTATTAAAATCATTTAAACTCATAATATATTTATAAAAAAGTAAATTATATTTATATAAGGAACATCTTTACGATCCTAATATAGAAAATAGTTTATTTTTGTAGATTTTTCTAATATATACTCAAATAAAATTGTTTAACGGTTTTTGTAGTAGTGAAACCTAGTATAATTTAAAAGGTTTCTAAAAATAAAAAAACCGAAAACTAATTTTTATTAGGTATAATTATAAATAAAAACTTATAAAAAGCAAAATTTATGTATTTTTATAATCTAAATCGAAGCACAATTTTTTAAAATATATTTAGGTAAAATTAAAAATAAAATTGCTTTTTATATAAATATTTATATACTTTGTATATAAACTAATATTATTATAAGTACAAAAAATTTTAATTTTAAATTTTTATTATGTTTAAATGTAATATTTGCTGAAACATTAGTCCAAAATGGGTTTGAAAATGTAATTCTTGTTTAAATTGGAATACTTTTGAAGAAATACAAAATCTTTGAAAATGAGATAAAAAAATTAATTGAAAAAAACAAGAAATATTTAAATTTATTGATACAAAAAATGAAATACAAAAAATACAATTAAAAAGCAAGGAATTAAATAATGTGCTTTGAAATTGACTTACCCCATGAAGTCTTATACTTTTATCTGGTGAGCCATGAATTTGAAAGTCAACTTTGGCATTACAGATAGCAGATTGGTATTCTACAAATACAAAAAATGCAATATATATATCTGCTGAAGAAAATATTAATCAGATTTCAGAAAGAGCTAAAAGATTAAATATAAAAAATGAATTTATTAATATTTTAAATTCAAATAATTTTGAAGATATTTTAGAAACTAT
This sequence comes from uncultured Candidatus Peribacteria bacterium, assembly GCA_964423755.1. Classification (GTDB taxonomy): domain Bacteria; phylum Patescibacteriota; class Gracilibacteria; order BD1-5; family UBA2023; genus CAYRGR01. Next base: position 4,366 of record CAYRGR010000010.1, on the reverse strand, counting down.
AGAAAATGATAATTCAAATCTAATAATTATAGATTCAATAAGTGTTGTTTATTCTAATTTTATAGATTCAAATTCTTGAAGTATAAATCAAATCAGATATATTACAGAAACATTAATGGAATATTCTAAAAAAACTAAAAAATCAGTAATCTTAATATGACACGTCACAAAAGACTGATCTATTTCTTGACCAAAAACATTAGAACATTTAGTAGATACTGTATTGTTTATTGAATGAAGTAAATATGAAAATTACAGAATACTTAGAACATTTAAAAATAGGTTTTGACCAACAGATGAAATTGGACTCTTTGTAATGAAAGAGTCTTGATTTGAAGATATTTCAAATCCATGAATGGAATTTATAAATTTAGATAATCAGAAAATTAGCTGATCTGCTATCTGAATTACAGTAGAATGAAACAGACCAATTTTAATTGAAATAGAAGCTCTTACTACTTATACTAAATTTGGTTATCCAAAAAGATCAACGAGATGAATACAATGATGAAAACTTGATTTAATAATTGCTGTAATTTCAAAATTTACAGATATAAAATTAGATAGTTATGATGTTTATGTGAATGTTTCTAGATGACTAAATATTTCTGAACCATGAACAGATTTAGCTATACTTGCGGCAATTATTTCTTCAAAAAAAGAAAAATCACTTTGAAAAACAATTTTTATTTGAGAGATATCTTTAACTTGAATAGTAAAAAATGTTTTTGGTTTACAAAAAAGAATAGAAGAAGCAGTAAAACTTTGATTTGAAAATATTATAATTCCAGCTTGAGTAAAAATATCAAAAACTAAATTAAAAAGCGTAAACTTAGTTGAAATAAAAAATATTAATGAATTAATGAAAATAATTTAAAACTTAGAATTATTTATTATTTTATAATAAGCTAATATTCACACCATAGCAGCATTGTCTTGAGAATAAAGATTTTTAACAGGAGCTATAAAATTATATCAATTTTGTTTTGATTTTAAGCTTATTTTATTTTTTAGTTTTTCATTAGCACTTACTCATCAGGCTAGTACCAAACTTTTAATCTTATATTTTTCTGCAGCTAAAAATAATTTATGCATTAAAATTTCTGTTACAATTTCTTCAAATTCAAAAGCTATTTCTTTTTTATCATTTTTAGATAAGGTTCATTTTTCTTGTATTCTATTATCAATATTTCTTTTTACAGCACTTTTTAATCATGAAAAAGAAAAGTTTAGACTATTTTTTTCTAATAAAACCTTAGGAAAAATTCATTTAAAATTTTTTTTATATTCACTTGATAATTTTGATATAATGGGACCACCAGGGAATCATAATCACATCATTTTTGATACTTTATCAAAAGCTTCTCATGCAGAATCATCTAAGGTTTCTCAAATTAATTTTAATTTAAATAAATCTTTCCACAGATAAATTTCATTATGTCATCATGATACAGTTAAACAAATACAAGGAAATTTTATTTCATTAATATTTCTTTCTAATAAATTTGAGAAAATATGAGCTTTTATATGATTAATTAAAATTAGTGGTTTTTTTAAAATTTTACTTAATGTTTTTGCTACTGTTAATCATACTAATAAGGATGGTAATAATCACGGATCGTTTGTACATGCAATATAATTAATTTGATTAAGTCAAATTCAGGATATTTTTAATACATTATTAAGCACTAAAAATATATTATTTGCATGTAGTCTAGCAGCAACCTCAGGAACCACTCATCAAGTTTTTGTGTGTTCTTTTATTTGTGATTTTGTATCCATAGCAACAAGAAGATTATCTTTAAAAATTGCAATAGAAGTATCATCACAAGATGTTTCAAATGATAAAATATACATAAAGTAAATATAAATTAATTTTGAATTATAAATTCTATATTATCAGGATTATTAGATACTCTAGTTAGCCAAAAGGGTGAAAATACAATTTTTATATTTGAGATATTAGCATTTTTTATAAGAATTGATATTGCTTCGTTTTTTGTAGTATTTAAGATTAAATTTTTTAATTTTTTTGTTAAATTACTATTTTTGTCTTCAAAATTATAAGACATTGTTGCATCAAGTTCTGTAGTAGCTTTTATATAAAGAGGAGATTCCGTTTTTGATAATACACTTGCTATTCTTAAGGAGTCCTCATTTATGTTTATTATTTTTTCTGTTCACAATAATATACTTTCATTTAAAATATTTATTAAATGAGACATAACATGATTTTTATCATAAATATATGTATTTATGTTTATAGCAGATTTTATTTTAATCACATCTATTTTATCTCATATCTTTGAATTTCATACAATTTCTGTAGATCATGAAGAATATTTTATGATATCATTAATTGGTAAAATATTAAAATTTGTTCATGAATTAATATTTTTATTTTTAATTTCTTCTTTCAATAAATCTAAGGCTTTTGATTTGATTTTTTCAATAGCTATTTGATTAAATTTATTTAATTCTTCTTCAGTTAAAACATGTTCTGTAGGATTTGATCATCCTTTTAAAGCAGTGATTGTTTTGGCATAAATTTTATCTCTATTAAACTTTAATCAAGGTATTGTAAGAATAGTATCTTTTTCTATATTTCATCTAGATCAAATAATATTTCATACACTATCATAAATATCTGCTACTATATTAATAGTTTTTTTTCAAATTTTAATTTCTCATGATGCTGTTTTTGTAGAAGCAGGAATAGTTATCCATTCATTAAATCTAAAAACAATTCAATCATCGGTAACAAATCTTGTATTTGGTTTAAATGTTTGTTCAAAACTAAGTTCATTATATAATTCTACATCTCAATGAGCTCTTTTAGTGCTTTCTGGATCTATCGATGATACACTAAAATCATATATTTCATTAACGCTTAATCAAATATTATTTACTAAAAAATTATTTTTAGAATTAAAAATATTAGTATTTTCTTTTTCAGAATAAATCAAATTTCTTGAAATTGTTTTAATTCATAATTCAGGTGTTATATAAATATATGTTTTTGATACAGCAAAATAAAAAATAAAAGCTAGTAGTGATAATGAAATTATTATTCATATAATTAAAAAAAATAAATTATAATCTTTAACAACTTGTTTATTTTTATATTTAAAAGTTTTATTTTTTAATGTAAATCAAATATGAAAAAAGGTTTTTTTAATTTCATATAATAAATATTCAAAAAACGTAAAATTATATCTTAAAATATTAGTTTTAGAAAAATTTTCTTCAAATTCAATATTTTCATTTTTTAAAAAATATTTAATACCTAATTTTTCTCAAATTTTTTTAAAATCTTTATTACTTGTAATTATATTAATTTTTTTTCAATAAAATCTATGTACTAAAAATTTTAAATTTAAAAAATTTTTAACATTTATATTATCATCTACCTCTAAATAAATATGATCAGATTTTTCTGTAATAGACTCTATTTTTGAAATAATATCTACAATTGAATCATTGTCATTAATTTTAATTTTATTCATATTTATAAATAATATAACGTAAAATTCTTGTTATTGGATCCTTTTTTAAAGTTAAAACCTCTTTTCATACTTTAGCAATTGATAATACAGTAGTATTTATATTATTATTATAATCTTTAAAGTTATCTTCTTCAGCATAATTACTAAATACTATAATATTTTTTCAAATATTTTTTTGTTCTAAATATTTTTTTATTTTATCTTTTAAAATAATTCAAACACAAGATCATGATAAAAATAAATTTTTAATATATACATTTTCTTCTATATCTTTTATGCTAATAGTAATTGTATCAAATAAAATATTAAAGAAATTATCAAAAATATTTTTATATTGAGAATAATATTTATCTATTTCAATAATAATATTTTCTATATCAAAATAATTTAACTGTTCGTTTTTTTTCAATTCTTTTTCTAATAATCAAAATCAAAAATTAATAATATTAAATCATAAAATTTCTCAATTATTTTCTAAAACAATAGTGGTTTTTGAATGTCAAAAATCAATAAATAAATTAAAATCAAATCAATATCAAGTATCTTCTATTAATTTAGGTAAACTAAGACTAATGGGTATAATAGATATCAAATTTTTATTTAAATTACGAATAATATTATTTATTATATTAAATTTAGATACAGGAGAAAATATATTAATAATGTTTAATTTCACATTTTTTCATGTAAGATTAATTGGATTAGAAACTCTTTGTCAGTCTAAATAAATAGAAATTAAAGATGATGCGATGAGTTTAATTTCAGAATCAATAATATTTATTCTACTATTTATTTTTGATTTGATTTTTTCTAATGATTTATATTCTATATTTTTAATAATTGTATCAATTTCTTCCATT
>CAYRGR010000009.1:0-12870 GCA_964423755.1 uncultured Candidatus Peribacteria bacterium | reverse complement strand
GGAAATTCAAAAGTTTTCATATTTTCAATATATGTTTTATACCATAAAGAATCTACGAAAATTTCTAATACAGAATTTAAATAAGATGTAAATATAATGAAAATTATTACCATAATAATAATTATAGTAATTCATATTACAAAAATAAAAGACGATGTTATATAAGCAAAGACAAAAGATGTTATAACAGATAAAAATAAAAAAGTAAGTATTGTTATAATAATACGAGCATATACTAAAAATAAAGTATAATATAATTTAAAAGTTACACTTAAATTATTTATTGTCATTTTTACAGAAAAACTAATAGATTCAAACAATCCTTTTTTTTCAAAAATAATAAAAAATGTAGTGTAAATAAACAATATATTAACAATAATTGCAAATATAAAATATATTCATATACACAGACTAATTAATAAAATATATTCTTTTCATAAAATTCTTATTAAAAATAAATATGATGTTATTATTGATAACAACTTAAATAATCACATAAAATTATTAAATTCAAATAATGGTAAAAAATTTAATAATCATTGTGATATTCAATATGAAAATGTATATTTTTTAATATCTTGTTTAGAGTAAGCATCTATTAAATAATATAATCATCATTTTGCTATTGGTAAAAATAAAATATACATTAAGAAAAAAACTATTAAAGTAATTAAAAATTCTATAAAATAAGATGAGTGTGCAAAATTTAATACAAAAGAAAAGAACTGATCTTTTTTTTCAAAAATTATTATATAGCTATAAGAAATTTGATATAAAACTATAAAACTTAGAAAAATAGTTCAAAGTAAAGATGGGAAGAAATTAAATTTTTTAATTAAACTTGCTTTGTTCACTAATTCCCAAGATGGAATTATTAAATTTCATTGCATAATTATATTTTTTATAAATCTAATAATTTATTATTACACCAATTTAAAAATAAAATAAAGCTTTTGTTTTCAAAATTAATAATTTTTTGTTCTTTTATATAAGAATTTTTTATAATATCATAAGTATAATACTTGTAAGGTATTGTATCTAATGTTGTAATGTTTTTTAAATTTTTATCAATATAAAATGAAATATATGGACTATGAAATGTTTTTAAAATAGCCTCATCTTTAATTATTTTTAAAACATCGGTTTTGATTTGATTTAATTTATCATCATTTAAAATCTTTGATTTTAAATTTTCTAAAAGTAAATCTAATTGTATATTTTTAATTTTTGATAAATTAAATCAAACCTTAGCTTGTCATGAATGAAAAAATGTAGAAATATTATATGATATTAATCAATTGTTAATTCAAGTTAATAATAAATCATAATTTTTAATTCATTTAGTAATAATATCTTCTATTCATTTTTGATTAATTTCTTTAATTATAACATTAATTCAAATAAATTTAAGCTCATCTTTAATTTTTTGTGTAATATAACTAAAAAATTTTCATTCATTTACATATTCTAATATTAAACTAAATTTATTATAATTTTTATCATAAAAATACGCATTATCAAGTTTTTGAATTTTTTCAAGTTCTTTTTCTTTATCTGTATTAATTTTTTTAATTTCATCAATATTTAACGGCTTATTTTGTAAAACTTTATTTTTTATTTCTTCTTGTTTTTTAATAAGTTCTTCTGAATTTGTATAATAATAAATAGTAAAAGTATCTTTTTTTTCTTTTTTTCAATTAATTTCAAAATATAAATTATAAATATTTTCTCAAATTTTTAATGTTTTAATCCCCACGCTTGCTTTAAAATAAAAATTTTTATTTCACGGTGCAAAGGCTTTTAATTGATAATTATTAATAAACACTTTAGTGACTCATGTTGGAACATTTCAAGAAAGCATTATTTCATTACTTCATGAATAAAAATATGTAGACTTATTTGTAGGAGATGTAAAATAAGAAGATTTTGGTATTTCATAAACTCATACTTTTGGCTTTAATAAATTATCATATTTTTTATTAATATTTTCAAAAAAATAATCTTTTTTATAAAATCATAAATTATTAATAATGGATATTAAATTAATATTATTTAATTCTGGAACAATTTCTGTATTAGTTAAAAATGGATTTTTAATAACTTTACCAAAAGACTTATCTAAATCCTTTAAATTAATATTTCATAAATGAAATAAGATTGATTTTCTTAAATCTATATTAGTTATATTGTCTTGATTTAAAAATAACCCAATATATTGATTTAAATTATAATTATAAAAATCAAATCTTGGTGAAACAATAAAGTTTTGTCATTCTTGAGGAAATATAATATTTAAAGTATTCTCATTTTTTAATAAAGAATTTTTATCAGTAAAAAATTTAAATACATATTTTAATATAAAAACATCTTTAATTTCTATATCTTCATTTAAAGTTATTGTTATTTTTTGTAAATCATATTTAGAATCAAATTCTTTTTTTATAAAATTATAAGGTCAAGAATTTGTAAAATTAATATTAAAATTTCATGAATTTTGCTCAATTTCTTCTATTTGAGATGCTTTTATTATAGGCATTAAAAATAAATCCAAAATTAATAAATCTGCATTTTTAGAAACAAATTGTATATATTCTCATTTATCTAATACTTCTACACTTTCTAAAATCTTTTTTATAGGCTTATTTATATCGTTTGTTTTTAAAAAAGAATATGTTTTAATTATATCATCTTTTGTTATTGGAGTTCAATCATTCCAAAACTGATCAGTTTTTAAAAAACATTTAATATTATCAAGTCAATCTTCTAAATTACAAGTTGCCATATCTCATGTCATTGTATTTTTTAATGTATCATATCTTAATAATGATTTATATAAAAATTGTAAAATATAATCATTTGTCTTATCTAATCAAAATTCAAAAGGATTTAAAGTGGGAAAATTTCAAATAAATCATACACTTATAGTTCATCATTTTTCTGGTAATGTTTTAGCATCTTCGTATAAATACATAAAAATAAAATGTATTCAAATAAATAAACAAAAGAATAATGCTAATATAAAAAGATATTTTTTGATTTTTTGATAAGTATTCATTTATTAAAATTAATAATTATAGATTAATTTTTAATATTTTATTGATTACCAATTATGCCTAAGTAAATTTGGTTTTCCTAAATTTTAATTTTAAAATCTTTAAAATAGATTAATTTATGCTTCGTATAAGTATCAATCAATTTATTTTGAATAATAGTATTACGCTAAAAAGAAGAAAAGTAAAGAATTTAATATAAATCAAATTGCTAAAATAATAGTAGTATTATGTAATATTTTTTCTGGACCTCTTTTTTCAAAAGTATTAATTCATTCATTTCATGAAAAACTAGTAATAGATAAACTACTTTTTTTTGGTTGAATTAATATTATTAATACCAAAAGTACACTAAACAAAATTTGTGTAATTTTTAAAAACTCTATCATAAGTATAAATAATTAAAAAGTAAAAAATTAAATTATTATTTTTGTTATACTCAAGTAAAATTGTTTGACTCCGCCAGCTGGCGGATAGTCTAATTTAAAAGGTTTCTAAAAAGAAAAAAGCAAAAACTAATTCTTATTAGATATATTTTAAATAAGTCATACATTATTTTTTAATAAAAGTGTTGTAGATTGTATTAAAAATAGTAAAAATTGCAACTGCAATTATAAAATTAGCAATTCATACTATAGAAAAAGTAATTCAAATTATATTTAATCATTTTATAATTACTTCTAAAAGATATAATATAATACCGTTTATAACAAGCATAAATAATCATAACGATAATATTAAAAATGGGAATCAAATAATCTTTAATATTGGTCTTATAATAAAATTTAAAACCCCCAACACAAGTCATCATGTAAAATATAATTGCATTCATCAAGTAGCAATTACTCAAGATTTTATTGTTTCATCATATGGTATTAATTGTATAATGATAAACAAAATCAATGCATTAAAAAATATAGATAATAAAATTTTCATAAATTAAATATTATAAATATAGTTTTATTATATTTTTTTTTAGAAATTTGCAATTTTTTTGATTTTTCAAATATATATATTACAATAGTAATTAATAATTTAACTTAATTAAATATATTATGTTGAAAAAAGTAATTATTACTATAATTTGAATTTGTTTATTTTTCAATTTTTTTAATATATTTTTTTGATTTTTAAATAATTGAATTAATAATTTTTGATATTGATTATATAATTATTCCATAGCAAAAGCTAATGAAGGCAATATTAAATGAGCAGATTATAAATTTGATCCAAATATATTATCTCCATCTCAAGAATCATATAGTTGATGATTTGAAAGTAATATAAAAAATATATTATCAAAAATTATACGAATGTTATTAATACTATTACCTACTTTAGCTGTTTTTGCTATTGTTGTATGATGATTATTTATGATACTTTCTTGATGAAAACCAGACAATGCAAATAAATGAAAATTAATTATTCAAATGAGTATAGCATCTATTTTTGTAGCACTTTTTTCTTATTCTATTATAAAATTAATTATTTGGCTTTTATGATCATCTTCTATTTAAAAAAAATATATTATATTATATTTGTACTTTTATTTTATATAAATTGTGTTTTTGCTGATGTAAATAAATTAAAATTACCAGATGTATGACTACCAGATTTATCAAAAAAAGATGAGGTTTTATGAGGTTTTATAAAAATAGAAACAATCTCATGAGAAAATGCTTTATGATTTATTACGGCTATTGTTTATGAGGCAATTAAATATACATGAGTTTTGGCAATTATAGCTCTTATAATTTGATGAATTTTTTATATTATATCATTTTGAGAGCCAGAAAAAACAAAAAAGGCAAAAGATATTATAATTTATTCTTTAGTATGAGTTGTATTATCTATTTCAGCTTATGCTATAATTTCTATAATTAATAATTTAAGCTTATAATTTATGAAAAAAATAATTTTATTTATAATAACAATTGTATTTTATTTACTTTGAAACATTACCTTATATGCTGATTTTTGGAGTGATTTGAAAGATGATTTTTTAGGTTCTTTAGATTCTAAAACAAGTATTCAATGAGATATGCTTGTATGAGAAACAAATACTAGTTTAATTCCTTGAAATAATGAAAATAAAAAAGTAGATTTAGATATATGATGATGAGATGGTATTGAAATATTAGATATTTTGCAATCAATACAAAAATACATATTATGATTAGTATGAATTATTACTATTTGAGTATTAATTTATATTTGATTTTTACTTATTTCTTGAGAATGAAATCCTGATGAAATTAAAAAAGCATTTAAAGCTTTTATATATTTAGTTGTATGACTAGCTATTATACCTCTTTCATATGTAGCAGTAAAAATTGTTACATGACTTAATTTTTAAAAAATAATTATGAAAATATTAAAAATCGTAGTTTTATTTATTATAATATTTTTACAATATAATTTTTTTGTTATTGCAAAGACAGAATGTAAATATGATACTGAAAATCCTGATATAAAAGGTTCTTTATATAATTGTATGCCAGAATGATCTTTGGAAAATAAAACAACTGGAGGCTGAACAGAATTAGTTTGATGATTATTTAATATTTGATGAAGTTCTAATGCTTGATATTCAGTAAATGAAACAAAAAACAAAATTCTTAATATTACTCAAAAAATTATAATAACAGGTTCTGTACTTGCTATTTGATGAATAGTACTTGCTTGAATTTTGTTTATAGTATGATTATGAGATAAAGAAAAAATAAAAAAAGCAAGAGATGCTCTAAAATGGTCAATAATTTGATTTATTGTAATGATAGTTGCACAACAATCTGTAAATGCAATTATTAATTTTATTTATAGTTTATAAAATTAAAAAAATATCCTCGCAAAATCGAGGATATTTTTAAGTAAAATTGTTTGATGGTTTCGCAGTAGCAAGACCTATTTTAATTTAAAAGATTTCTAAAAAAACTAAAAACCAATTCTTATTGAACATAAAAAACTAATTAAAGTTATTTACGAACATCAATTAAATAATTTCTATATGAAAAAGGATTTTTTAAAAAATCCTAAAATATATTTTATTAAAATGGAATATCTTCTATATTAATAGGTTCTTCTTTTTTTGAAGATTTTTTATTTTCTACAGACGTATCTTCTTCTATAACTTCATTAATTGATTCAGGAACAACAAAATTATCATCTTTACCAGATGGAGATCATAACATAATAACATTTTCTCAAATAATTTCTGTTTTATATCTTTTAACTCAAGTCTGATCTTCCCAACCACGAGTCTGAAGTCTTCAATCTACGTATATTTTTTTTCATTTTTTAAAATACTGTTGTGCAATCTCTGCTAGTTTTCACCACAAAACTACACTATGAAATTCTGCCTGTTCTTGTTTCATTCATGAAGAATCTTTCCATGTTCTGTTAGTTGCTAAATTAAAATTTGCTACAAATTGTCAATTTGGTGTTTGTCTTATTTCTGGATCTGCAGTTAAATTTCATAACAATTGAGCTCTATTTAAAGAATTCATAAAAAAATAAATTAAAAATTAAAATAATTATCAATTAAATTGATGTGTATATTATATATAAAAAAAATCTATATCAAGTTAAAATTACCATTAAAAATGAATTGATTAATTTGATATGAACAAAAAAATGATTTATTTATACTCAAACAAATTTAGTTTTCTAAATTTAAAATTTTATATCCTTTAAAATAAACTGACTCATAATCTATAAATACATGTATTAATTTAGTTTGAAAATATAATGAAAAACTTAAATTTAGTTTTTAAAAATTTTTTTAAACAGAATAGGTCTCGCTAATACGAGACCTATAAATAATTTTTACAAAATATTTTTTATTTTAATATAAAATAATGATTTCATTATTTTTAATGTTTTTTAAAATGGAATAGTATCTTTTGTTTTTTTCTTAAAATCTTTTTTATCCTCTTTTTCTTCTATTAAAATCTCTTCTTCTACCAAATTATCATCAGACAAGTCTTCTGTAATCTCAGAAGTTTTTGATTTTGGTAATCAAAGCATAATTAAATTTTCTCAAATAATTTCTGTTTTATATCTTTTAACTCAAGCTTGATCTTCCCAATTATGAGTCTGTAATCTTCATTCTAAATATATTTTTTTTCATTTTTTAAAATAATGCTGTGCGATTTCGGCTAATTTTCACCATAATACGACATTATGAAATTCTGTTTGTTCTTGTTTTTCTTTTGCAGAATTTTTCCAAACCCTATTTGTAGCAACTCAAAAACTAGCTACACTTCTTTCATTAGAAATTTTTCTTATTTCTGGGTTATTTGTTAAATTACCAATAAGTAATACTTTATTTAAAGATATCATAAAAAAATAAATTAAAAATTAAATAATTATTATACCCAAGTAAAATCTAATTTCCTTAAATTTTAATTTTAAAAACCTTTTATAAATAGACTAATAGTTTAAGTATATTTATGCCCATGTAAAAAAATTTATATTATGGCCTTTTTAAGATATTGTTTTAATTTTACTTAGGTATGCTCTATATAAAAATAATATAGTAAAATAAATTTAATAAAATTATAATTTAACCGGTTTTATTAAATCTAAGAAAAACTATATTTATATTTAAAAAGAAAAAAACTGAAAAATTAAATAAAAATTTATACTCAAGTAAATTTGAATTTAAAAAATCCTTAAAACAAACTGTTTTATACAAATAATAAATATAAGCTATACCTTAAAAAATTATTTGACTCCGCCAGCTGGCTGATAGTCTAATTTAAAAAGTTTTTAAAAAGAAAAAAAACGAAAACCAATTTTTATTAAATATAATTTAATTATAAATTTTTAAAACAAGAAAAAACCAGTGTGTGTACACTGGTTTTTAAAAATTTGTATCCCTTTGATTTATCATCGATAAGCCAAAGGGCTTGTTTGTTTGATGAAAATCAAAGTGGGTCTCTTACTCAAGAGAGTCATTCTTGCGAATGATAGCTCCATTTTGGAAATTGATGTTTTAAGAGGAATCTTCTCCCGTCCTCTTTATTTTTATTTTGAGAGAAGGATGAGAAACTATAATTAAATTTTTTAATCACAATTTACCATCCCTCTCTTGATTGATCCCATATTTTTTTATTTTTTAGAGATTTTTTATTTTTATTTTATTTTGAAAAAATTCGGGTTTCAGATTGAGTTAATTTCTGTCCCTATTCATGGAGCGTTATGTGTAAAGAACATTGTTTATATTGTAAAATATTTTTATTTAAAATTCACAATATATAACAAGACACAAATATAATAACACATTAATAAAAATTAACACTAAATGTAACTATTGATTATTTCTTAATTTAATGTATAATTAATATTTATGTATTAAATTTTATTTTAATAAAGCCATTTTTAATAATTTAAAAAAACTAAAGAAAAATTTTAAAAAAAATGATAAAAACTGCTGAATAATAATTATTGAACAAAAAAATATATCAATTTTTATTTGATTAATAAAGAATAATCACTATAATGGCATAAATTATTTTTAACAAGTTTTTAACTTTATATGAATAAAATTGTTAATAACATACAAGATATAGTGTTTAAATTATATAAAATAAAACTTGATAATATTGAATTTTTGCTTTCTAATCCTCCAAAAGAAGAATTTTGAGATTTTTGTTTAAATTGTTTTGCTCTTGTAAAAGATATTAATAAAAATCCGAATGAAATTTGTAAAGATTTAGAACTTGAATTTAAAAAATATCCAGATTTTTTTATTAAAACCTCAACAGAATGAGGATATTTAAATTTTTTTATAAATAAAAATATTTTCATTGAAAGTATTTTAAATTTAAATTTAGAAAATAAATCAAAAAATAATAAAAATATAATTATAGATTATATATGAGCAAATGTTTGAAAACCTTTACACATAGGTCATCTTTGTACTCCTTCTTTAGGTCAAATAATTATAAATACATATAGATATTTATGATATAATGTAATTTGAGATAATCATTGGTGAGATTGGGGTGGTATTTTTGGCAAACTTATAGCAGCTTTTAAATTAAATTGAAATCCTGACGAATTTAAAAAAGATCCGATAGAATATTTATTAAAACTTTATATTGATATTACTACAAAAGCAGAAAAAGATGAAAAAATAGAAAAAATTTGCAGAGATGAATTTAAAAAATTAAGTAAATGAGATAAGGAAAATATAAAATTATGGCAAGAATTTCTTTTTTATTCTATAAAACAAACTAATGAAATTTTAAAATTAATTAATGTAAAACCAGACTATAATATATGAGAAAGTTTTTACGAATGATTGAATCTTCCTAAATTAGAAAATTGTCCAGATTTAAAATATAATATGCAAAATATAGTACAAGACTTATTAGATAAATGAATTGCTACTAAAAATAAAGACTGAAGTGTATGAATAATCTTCCCAGAAGAAACTAAGTTACCCTCTACTGTTTTACAAAAATCAGACTGAACATGACTTTATATAACTTCTGATTTAGCTTGTATAAAATATAGATTAACAAATTGATGGGATCCTTCAGAAATTATTTATTTTACTGATATTCGTCAAAGCCTTCATTTTAAACAAGTTTTTTGGATAGTTAATAAAGTATGGCCCGAATTAATAAAAGACAAAAAATTATATCATGTTGGAAATTGATTTATAAAATTAAAAGAATGAGTAATGTCTACAAGAAAGTGATTAATTGTAAGATTAGAAGATTTAATTAAAGAATGATTTGTACGTACTAAAAAAATACTTGAAGAAAAATGAAAACAATTAAATGCTGAAGATATTCAAAGTATTGCAATTTGAGCAATACAATATTCTTATTTATCTTCTGATAGAGAAAAAGATATTGTTTTTGATTGGGACAAGGCTTTAAATTTTGAATGAAATAGTTGACCATATATACAATATACATTTGTAAGAGCAAAAAAAATTTTAGAAAAAATAGGAAAAATATGAAGCATTTCTGATACCAAAAAAATTAATATTTTAAAATCTGATATAAATTTAATAAAAAAAATATTTGAATTTGAAAAAATAATATTACAAACAATTTCAAAATATAAGCCTCATATCTTAGCACAATATTGCTATGAATTATCTAAAGAATTTAATAATTTTTATACAAATACGCCAAAAATTATAGAAGAAAAAGATGAAAATATAAAAATCTTTAGATTATATTTAGTACAAAAATTTACACAAACTTTAAAACTTTGATTTAATCTTCTTTCTATTAATATGCCTGAGGAAATGTAATTTTTTAATTTAAATAATATGAAAAAATTTTTTACAGCATATATTAAAAATGCTAAAGTTACATGAAGTATAATTCCTAGTTCAAAACGACTTGTAAATTCAATGTTAAAACATATTGATTTTTCTAAAGATATTACAATAGTAGAATTTTGAGCATGATTATGAACATTTACAAAAATTATTTTAGAAAAAGCTAGTCCTAAATCTAAAATTTTTGCTTTTGAAATAAATAATGAATTTATATCTGAATTAAATAAAATAAAAGATTCTAGACTTAAAATTATAAATGATTGAGCTGAAAGGGTTTGATCTTATTTTAAAGAAGAAGAGGTAGATGTTGTAGTTTCTGGATTACCATTCTGAAGTTTATGAAAAGATTTTTGTATACAAGTATTAAAAGAAACTCATAAAGTTTTAATCAAAAATTGAATATATTTGCAATTTCAATATTTTCTTTCAAACTTAAAAGAAATAAAATCTATTTTTAAAAATAAAAAAATTTTTTTTGAACCAATTAATATTCCTCCGGCATTTATTTATAAATGTCACAAATAATTTTTTTATATCCAAGCAAATTTGGTTGTGCTAAATTTTAATTTTAAAACCATTTTAAGTAGATTATCTATTAAAGAATACAAATATAAATCAATTTAGTTTGAATATTAAAATAAAAAAAATAAGTTTTCTTGCCAAGAATTATTTTTTTTATATACTACAAAATAATTATTTTTTTTAAAATTTTTTAAAATTATAATACTTTACTATTTTATTTTTTTATTATGAAATGAATTTGAAGCAGAATTGCATTAATTATAGCAATTTTTATTATTACTTTTTATGTAGTTTTTCCTTGGGAACATTACAATATAACAGTTCCTTACGCATTAAAAAATTATAAATTATGACTTGATTTAAATTGATGAATAGAATTAGATTATAATATAGATTTTGAATCTTTAAAAAAAAGATGATGAGATTATAATGAAAATAATATAATAGAATGATTAAAATCAATAATTGAAAAAAGAGTAAATTCATTATGAACTGAAGAACCTTCTATTTTATCATCATATTATTGAAACGAAGCTCATATAATAGTACAAATCCCATCTTCTAATTTAGAAAATTCTAATTTATCTAAAGAAGAAATTAGACAAAAAAATGAAGAATATATTACAAAAGCAAAAGAAATTATTTGAAAGGTAGTTAGATTAGAATTTAAAGAAAAAAAGGAAACAATTACAGAAGAAGATAAAAAAGAAAGATTAAATATAGCAAATAATGTACTAAAAGAAATTAAAACTTCTAAACTTACATTTGAAACAATAGCAAATAAATATACAAATCAATTTGAAAATATTGAATATTTAAATTGAACCTGAACTAAATCAACTTTACCAAAACAATGAATTATAAAAGATATAGAAAAAATTAATGCTCCTTTTATTTCTGATATTACAGAAACTTCTAAATCTCCATCTTATACCTTATGAGAAGATAATAAAATTAAAGAAATTCCTTGAGATTTATGATATTCTATAATAAAAATAAATTCTATTAAAGAAGAAGAGATAACTTCAAATTCTGGATCAGAAATAATTAAAACTTTAGAAAAGGTTTATGATTATCAAATAGTTTTTATAAATCAAAAACCAAATGAATGGATTATTGCAAAAACTGCTGAATGAAAAGTATTAGATGATAGATTTTTAGTAAGAGCTTCTGTAAGTATGTCTCAATGAAATTTTTTACCACAAATAGATTTGACATTTAATAATGAATGAGGTCTTATTTTTAAAGAATTAACATCTAGATTAATTTCCAAACAACTTGGAATTTTTGTTTGATGACAATTAATTACAAGTCCTGTAGTAAATACAGTAATTCCTGATTGAAAAGCTGTAATAACTGGTAATTTTACTATAAATGAAGCAAAAAAATTAGCTCAAGATATTAATGCTGGTATAGTTCCTGCACCAATTTATCTAACATCAGAAAGATCTATAGATGCTAAAATTTGATTAGATTCTTTAAATATAATAATACAAGCATGAATTATTTGATTTATATTAATAATAATATTTTTAATAATAATATACAGAGTATCTTGATTAATGGCATGAATCGCATTATTTATATATATTTTGATGGTTTTAACTCTAGTAAAATTAACCGGTATAGTTTTGACATTAGCTTCAATAGCATGATTAGTTTTATCTATATGATTAGCAATCGATGCCAATATTTTAATATTTGAACGCTCAAAAGAAGAATTAAAATTAAAAAAACCAATTATAACAGCTATTAATTTTTGATTTGAAAAATCATGGACTGCTATATGGGATAGTCATGTAACATCTTTTGTAAGTGCTTTAGTTTTATTTATATTTTGAACAAATATGATCAAATGATTTTGAGTAATGCTTGGTATTTGAATTATAGTTTCATTATTTTCTGCAATGTGGATTTCAAAAATTTTAATACTTGCTATTGCACCAAATTTTACTAATAAATTAAAATTATTTATAGGAATAAAAGAGTAAT